>JBIIGP010000054.1:0-10552 GCA_044236415.1 Acidimicrobiales bacterium
TCGGCTTGCACCCATTCAATCGAAACGTCGGCGGCGTGGAAGAAGCCACCGTGTTTCAGTGACTCAACCACCGACAGATATGCGTCTGGTAGCGCAACGTACTTACCAATGATTCCGATGCGAACCGGAATGTTTGAGTTTTCGACGCGGTCAACGAGGATCTCCCATTCCGACAAATCGATCTCGCGATCAGTGAACCCGAACATTTTGCAGACGTACTCATCGAGGCCTTCTTCGTGCATGATGAGCGGAACCTCGTAAAGGTTTCGCGCATCAGCAGCATTGACCACTGCTTCAACGGGAACGTCGCACAGGTTCGAAATCTTGCGCTTGAGGTCGGGAGAAAGTGCCGCTTCGCTTCGACAAACAATGATGTCGGGCTGAATGCCGCGGCTTCGCAGTTCCGTAACTGAGTGCTGAGTCGGCTTGGTCTTTTGCTCGCCCGACGGTCCGATGAACGGCACCAAGGTCACGTGCACATAGCAAACGTTCTCACGACCGACATCGAGCCGGAACTGCCGAATCGCTTCGAGAAACGGAAGGATCTCAATATCGCCGACGGTTCCACCGATTTCGGTGATGACAACATCGACCGATTCGTCGGCCAAGCGAGTGATGCGGCGCTTGATTTCGTCAGTGATATGCGGAATGACCTGGACGGTCTTGCCCAAGTAATCGCCACGGCGCTCTGCAGCGATCACTGCTGAGTAAATCGAGCCAGTTGTGGCGTTTGAATCGCGGCTTAACGGCTCGTCGATAAAACGCTCGTAGTGCCCAAGATCGAGGTCGGTTTCGCCGCCATCGTCAGTCACGAAGACTTCGCCGTGTTCGAAGGGATTCATCGTGCCGGGATCAACGTTGAGGTACGGATCGAGTTTCTGCATCGTGACTCTGAGGCCACGGCTCTTCAACAACCGGCCAAGCGACGATGCCGTAATGCCCTTTCCCAACGAAGAGGCCACACCCCCTGTGACGAAGATGTGCTTGGTCATTGGAGGGGCCTCCCGGCGGTAGTCAACACGTCGGGATTGCAGCGTAGCCCCGTTCTGAGTGCCTCGGCGCGGATTGCTTGGTGACGTCAGACCGGAACCGACCAGCAACTCAAGATTGGGTGCTTTCGAGCAACTCGCGAGCATGCTGCTGGGCCGTTGATGATTCCGGCGTTCCCGACAGCATTCGAGCGAGCTCTGCGACTCGTTGCTCGCCATTGACCACGGCGATCTTCGTCGTCGTTGTCGAATCGGTTGCAACCTTGTCAACAACCACATGGGCATCGGCCCAACTCGCGACCTGTGCGAGATGGGTAACAACAAGTACCTGGTGCTCAACCCCAAGTGCTGCGAGCGAGCGCCCCACAGCGACTGCCGCTGCTCCACCAATTCCCGCATCGACCTCGTCGAACACCAACACCGGTGGACCTTCGGTAAGCACAAGCCGCAAGGCCAACATTGCTCGAGCAAGTTCTCCGCCCGATGCCACTTTGGCCAATGGTTGGAGCTCCATGCCGGGATTGGCCGCAAATCGGAATGTGACATCGCGTCCGGCAACGCCAGCAACCTCAACCTCGAGTCGGGCTTTCGGAAGAGCCAGATCGGGAAGATGGGCCTGAACCGCGACAGCTAGGGCCGGTGCGGCGAGACAACGTGCCTCGGAAACAACCGCTTCTGCATCGTTGAGAGCAGAACGGGCGATGAGAATCTCAGCATCGAGCGAGGCTGCAAGTTCATCGTGACCTTCGAGTTCCACCAACCGGCGATTGGCGTCGTCTCTCCACGAAATGACCTCTTCCAAGGTCTCTCCATATTTACGGCGCAAATCTTGGAGGAGCTTGCGACGATCGCCGATGGAAGCAAGTTTCTCGGGGTCGCTTTCAATACCTTCGGCAGTGGATCGCAGCTCACGGGCAAGGTCGTCGATTTCGGCCTGCGCGTCTCGAAGCCGGGTAACCACTTCTGCAAAGAGCGCTCGATCGCCGAGTCCGGCTACCGCACGACCAATTGCATCGGTCGCTCCACCGTCGGCACTCAGCGCATCGAGGGCAAGAACTGCTGCTTCTCGATACCCGCCCGCATCTGCGAGCAATTCTGCTTCCGTCCGCAGGTTTGCATCTTCGTCGGGGTCGTCAAGGTCGGCGGCCACCAGTTCCTCGACTTGAAACCGAAGAAGATCGATTTCGCGTGCACGGTCGCGGGGATCGCCACCCAACGAGGAACGCTGCGCCTCGAGGTCAATGACCCGCTGACGAGCGAGGCGCAAGGGTTGAAGATCTACCCCGCCAAACCGATCGAGGGCCTGGCGTTGTACGGAACCAGTGAGCAATGACTGATGGTCGTGTTGGCCGTGGAGATCGACGAGGGTGCTTCCCACCTCTGACAGCTCGGCGATCGTTGCGAGGCTGCCATCGATGTAGCCACGAGATCGACCTTTGGCTGGCACTACTCGTCGGACAATGCATTCACGATCGCCAAGATCAAAGCGACCTTCAACAACGGCTTCATCGGCACCGGGACGAACCATGGAGGTCTCGGCCTTCCCGCCCACCAATAATTCGATGGCGGTGACGACAAGCGTTTTGCCTGCTCCGGTCTCGCCCGTCACCGCGGTCATACCCGGGGCAAACACGAGCGAGAGTTCTTCGATCACACCGAGATTGCAGACTCGAAGTTCGCTCAGCATTGGGTCGACCCTTGACTATCGATCGGACAGACCGAACTTGGCCTTGAGGATGGCGTGAAAATCGCGAGGTCCGGAAAGTACAAGGCGGGCGACATGGTTGGACGCACGACAACGAACGATGTCGCCTGGTTGGAGGTCGCCCAAGTGTCGACCATCGACGACTAACGCCGCCTCGCGGTTTCCTGAAACGGTGAGACAAACATCGGAATCGTCATCGAGAATAAGGGTTCGATCAAACAACATGTGCGGTGACACCGGAGTGAGCAGTAACGCACGATGCGTTGGCTCGACGATTGGTCCACGCGCAGAAAAGGCGTACGCCGTGGAGCCGGTGGCCGTTGCGACGATAAGACCATCGGCCGCGTAGGGCGTGAAGTACGCGCCATCGAGCGCAACATCGAGACGGATGGTGTGTCCCGCTGCGGTCTTTTCAAGAACTGCTTCGTTGAGAGCAAGAACTGCGGTCTCTGATGCTCCACCCGAGGGTGCATCGATTTCAATATCGAGAAGCATTCGTTCTTCGATGAGATGCTCACCCGCGAGAACCCGCTCAAGCGCAGGACGCAGTCCGTCGGGTTCGATGTCGGTGAGGTAACCGAGCGTTCCGAGATTTACACCCAGCACCGGAACTTCATGACGAGCGACGAGTGCGACAGTTCGAAGCATCGTTCCGTCGCCGCCGAGGCTGACGGCAAGGTCGAGACTTTGCACGAGTTCGGCATCAGAGACTCCGAGATCAGAGCGACCGAGAAGTGCGGCGTCTTCGACCGGGAGCACCACACGGTGGCCGTCGTTGATGAGCCAAGCAATGGCGTCGAGCGCGACTGATGCCGCTTCCTCTCGAAGGGGATGCACCACAAATGCGAACGCAGCCATGATCAGTCTTCTCCGCCGGGCAGTGCAACGACTTCGAGGCATCCGGTGACAAGGTCAAACGCCGCGTCAAGCGATGAGCGATCAAGGGAACAATGACCACCAATCGGGTCGACGGACCCGGCGAAGCGGCCTAGGAGAATGAACTCCACGTTTCCGTCAGAACCTGTGATGGGCGAAACCATGACCCCCATGATGGCCGCATTCCGCTCCAGAAGCGCAGCCGATACCTCGGACAGCACCCGCCGCCAGATGAGTGGGTTGTCGATGATGCCTTTGCCCTTGCTCACTTCGGTGCGACCAGCCTCGAACTGCGGCTTCACGAGAAGGACGTAGACCGCCCCTGGAGCCGCTGCAGCGCCGAGGGTGTCGAGCACAAGCGACAAAGAGATAAAGGACAAATCGCCAACGACGAGATCCACAACTGGACCAAGTTGCGCCGGATCGACTGTTCGAAGATTGGTTCGTTCAATCGAATGGACTCGGGGGTCGCTCTCTAATTTCTCGTGGAGTTGGTTGTGGCCGACATCAACCGCAACTACCTCAGAAGCGCCGTACTGCAGCACGCAGTCGGTGAAACCGCCTGTAGAGGCGCCGGCATCAAGAACTCGAGCACCAGCAACAATGTCTTGCAATGCAAAGTGTTCGACTGCGCCTTCAAGCTTTGCTCCGGCTCGACTCACAAACTTCGGAGGCGGACCGTGTACCAGAACTGCCTCGGAAGCGTCGACCATACGTGAGGCCTTTGTTGCTGGAGCTCCTCCGACAGTGACGCGACCGGCAGCGATGTCGGCCTGAGCGCGCTCGCGCGATGGAGCCAAACCACGACGCACTAATTCGGTATCGAGTCGACGACGAGCACCCATTGTTGGCGACGCTACTTATCGAGCTCACGGCCCGATAGGGCCTCAGAGACCAATGCGTGGAGAGAGTCCGCCACGAGATCGGGTTGGGGTTCGACAGGGAGATCGGCTTGCGAGGTAACGCCCGTAAGCACTAGGGCAAATCGCCATCCAAGGGTGAGTGCGAATCGTCCATCGGTATCAGGCCGATCCCCAACCATGATTCCCTCGGCACCAAGTAACTCGTGAACCATGTCGGCGATGGGCTGATGAGGCTTGCCTGCGATCTCCGGAGTGACACCAGAAGCAACCGCAATCGATGCGAGCAATGCCCCGCCTCCGGGTACAGGCCCTGCAGCGGTGGGATAGGTGGAGTCATCGTTCGTGCCGAGTAACCGCGCGCCTTTACGAACAGCGGTCGAGGCAGCAGTCATTCGCTGATAATCGAAAGTTGGGTGATAGCCGACCACCACGACATCAACGTTCGCACCCTTTGCGGTCGGATCGCTCGCATCGATGGTTTCCACATCGCGGCGCTGCAACTCATCGACAACCCCAGGCCCAGCGCAGACAAGGGCCCGAGAACCGCTCGGAACCATCGCAGCTGCGGCCATTGCCGAGGTGATCACGCCATTCGATGCATCAATACCGTGGCGTTCAAGCTTGGCAGCGATGTCGTCGCGCCGACCGAAAGAGAAGTTCGTGACGAATCCGACATGCTCTCCGACATCGCGCAACGCGGCAATGGCTTCGGCGGCTCCAGCGATGGGCTCATCCTCCAACCACACGACTCCATCGAGATCAAGGGCCCATGCCATTGCGAGAGTCTCCCACCTCTTCAATCGAATCGTGACGACCGACCAAATTCGTTCGCGTCACTCGCCTTTGCGCGTCTGCTAGTACTACTCAGTGCCACGCTTCGAACCATTCATCGGTATTCGCTACGACACCGCAACGCTTGATGCCGCTCTCGTAACGGCTCCCCCCTACGACGTGATCAGCCCAAGCGATCGGGCTGCCCTTGTTGCCAGCGCTCCGACCAATGTTGTTCGCATTGATCTACCCATCGAGGGCAACGACCCCTACGGCGATGCCGCCCAACAGTTCACGCAGTGGCGCTCTGAAGGCGTGCTCGTCGACGACTCTCAACCCTCATTCACGGTGTACCGAATGGATGCCCCCGACGAGAACGGCGTAATCAGGCACACCACTGGAGTCATCGGAGCGATGGAACTCACCCGTCCGGGCGAAGGCGACATTCTTCCGCACGAGTTCACCACTCCCAAGGCCAAAAGCGACCGACTCGACCTTCTGCGATCCACCCGCTCCAACCTTTCCGCAGTCTGGGGACTCTCCCCCGCCCAAGGCCTCACCGCACTCCTCGAGAGCACTGAAGCGCCGCTGTGTCGGTTCGAAGCCGACGGGGTGATTCATTCGGTGTGGCGAATCACCGATACCGCTCGCATCAATGCAATCCGCTCGGCAATCGGTTCAGCACCAATCGTGATCGCCGACGGGCACCACCGCTACGAAACCTCTCTCGCCTACCGCGACGAACGCCGCGAATCCGACGGCAACGGCGGCCAAGCCGACGCAGTCATGACGTTCGTTGTTGAACTGGTCGAGGATGAACTCGATGTCGGACCGATCCACCGTTTGCTCTCGGACCTGCCCGAGGGTTTCGACCTTCGTGGCGCCTTTGACCCCTTCTTTGAAATCGAAGCGTTTACCTTCACCGATGCCCCGACGGTTCGTCGCATCCAAGAACTTGGTGGACTCGTTCTCGTTCTTCCGGGCGATGCTTGGTTACTGCGCCCCCGCCCTGAAACCATTTCCGCAACTCGTGATCTTGATTCCAGCCGACTCGATCTCGCCCTCGCGTCATTGCCCAATCACGGGCTGGTCTACCAACACGGCGTCGAGCACATCCGTTCAGCGGTTGATTCAGGTGCCGCTCAGGCTGGCGTCCTGTTGCGCCCAGTCACCATCGATCAGATCATCGAGATCGCTGAGGGCGGCGAAAAGATGCCACCGAAATCAACGTTCTTTGCACCAAAGCCTCGCACTGGCGTGGTTTTCCGTTCCATCGATTAGTCACGTATTCGACAAAGCACACGGAAAGCCACGAACGCGCTCGACAACGCAAACGGGCCGACCCGAAGGCCGGCCCGTTGCATTTCAGTTCGAGTCAGAACAACTCACGCAATAGTAATTGATTCATCGAGATAGACGTCTTGGATGGCGTTGAGGAGCGCGACACCCTCGGCCATTGGCCGCTGGAATGCCTTACGGCCAGAGATGAGACCGGTGCCGCCACCACGCTTGTTGATGACCGCAGTGCGCACTGCGTCGGCGAGGTCTGAGGAGCCCTTTGATTCGCCGCCAGAGTTGATCAGTCCGATACGGCCCATGTAACAGTTCGCAACCTGCCAACGGGTGTAATCGATCGGGTGGTCAGTGACGAGATCGCCATAGACAAGCTTCGAGGTCTTTCCATACCCCTCAAGAACGTTGTAGCCGCCGTTCTTGGTCGGGAGCTTCTGCTTGATGATGTCGGCTTGGATGGTGACGCCGAGGTGGTTGGCCTGGGCGGTGAGATCGGCGGCGTCGTGGTAGTCGACCCCATCGACCTTGAATGCGTTATTGCGGAGGTAGCACCACAACACGGTGAACATGCCGAGTTCGTGAGCTCGCTGGAATGCCTCAGCAACTTCGATGATCTGATGATGGGATTCCGGTGAGCCGAAGTAGATCGTTGCACCAACCCCGGCAGCACCGAGCTCGTAGGCCTCTTCAACGGTCCCGAACATGATTTGGTCGAACTCGTTGGGGTAGGTCATGAGTTCGTTGTGATTGATCTTCACAATGAAAGGAATGCGATGGGCATACTTGCGCGACATCGTGCCGAGAACGCCGTAGGTGGTGGCAACGGCGTTGCAGCCGCCTTCGATCGCGAGCTTGATGATGTTCTCGGGGTCGAAATACATCGGGTTCGGGGCAAAGGATGCTGCACCCGAATGTTCGATGCCCTGATCGACAGGAAGGATCGACACATAACCAGTGTCGGCAAGACGTCCGTGGCCGAACATGGACTGAAGGTTGCGCAGGACCTGCGGCGAACGATCTGACTGCAGGTAGACACGTTCGACGATGTCGCCGCCCGGCTGCGTCAACTGATCTGCAGTAATGCCCTTACACGTAAAGGTCAGCAACTCTTCGGCTTCATCGCCGAGTAGTCCTTTGATGTCGGTCATGCCTCTCCTCGATCACCTGATGCGCCCATGCCCACCAGACCAGTTAGATGTGCAGACGCACATCGATCCGATATTCGGGAGCGAGCCTAGGCCAGCCAGACCGGCCAGATGATCGCGTCGATCGTGCGGAGACAGTGCCTCAGAGATTGAGGTCTTCGACCCGTGGCTCGAGTGCAGTCCGAATCCGGACCCCAGATCGGGCACTGAGAATTTTGTCCGCATGAACCTCGGTACGAGTTGCGGTGGAAGCGCCAGCACGGAAAAACCGTCGGCGGATCCGGCCCACTACGACGACGTCGTCGCCCTCGACGAGCTTGACCGCAGCGGCAGCCGGATTGGCCCACACCACCGGCACCGATTCAGCCGGCGCTTCGCCCGAACGCACGGTGAGATCAAGCGACATGAGTTCATCGCCAGAAGCCAGCACACGGAACTCTGGGTCTCGCCGGATGAGGCCTCGGAGAACGACAAGGTTGGAACCTTCAGGCACGAGCTCCGTGCTGCTGCTCGACGTATTCGGTGTGGTTGTTGCCGTACCCCGAACTGAAGCAGTGCGCCGGGATGATGGTGTTGCACTTCGTTGTGATGTTGCGGCCACGAGGCCTCCCAGAATTGTGGTCGAACGAGCGCCGACCGACGGTCACTGGGGGAAGTACTGCACAACGTAGAACTGATGTGAGACAGATCAGCGAAGAGCGCGTACCCGTCGGCGGACATCGGCGAAATCGGGATCGACGTTCTCGATTCGACCAAACATTGTGCGGGCCTTTGGGAGATCTCCCGACCGCTCATAGAGATCGGCCAACACATACGCACGTCGGAGGTGATGAGGCATCGGGCGCTTCGGGAACGTGAAGCTCTGTTCAAGGAGTGCAATCGCACCTGCGAGATCATCTCGGTCGGCCAGCGAACCGGCCATGACGATGCGCCCCTCCGTCACCAACTCTGCGCTCGGAGACGCAGCGCGCAGTTCGTCCCAAAGTTCCCCAACCTGCGACCACTGACGCATTGCGCGATAGCAATCAGCGAGAACCGGATGTTGGTCGGTGGAGTTACTCAACAAACGAAACGCTTCGAGTTCACGCGCCGCCGGCTTCCACTTCTCCTGGCGGTAAAGCGTGACTCCATACAGTTCGTGCACCGCGGCCACAGTCGGAGCCTCATCAACGAGCTTTTTCAGGATGCGGGCGGCATCACCGAATCGCTCTGCTTCAAAGTGTTCTGCGGCTTCAGCTAAACGCTTTTCCACCCGCTCAGTACGAGCAGTTCCGACGGCGCGAGAAAGTTGCTCGCGAACCTCGCCGGCCAAGTCAATCGGAGCAGGATCTCGGCGACGTGAACCTCCGCGTGTAACTGCAGCGGTGGCTTCATCGCGGACTTGGGTGATGATCGCTTCATCCTCTGACGTGCGAGCATCGTTTGCCGCACGTCGTTCGGCATCGGTGGCTTCGTCAGGGATCGTTCCTGGAGCCGCCCGGCGCGCTGAGTCGGGACGACGCTGAGGAGTGGCTGCCTCGACTGCGTCTCTCCATGCACGAGACGCGCCGACAACTCGCCGACCTGTCGCAGCGCCTGCGCCACGACGAGCGACACCGCCCCACGTGCGAGGTGTTTCAAGGGCCGGACCATCAGCCCAGCCGTCTTCGGTGTTTGAGCGACGTGTGGCGCGATCATCGCCGCCACTGCGAGCCCGAGGGCTCGGAGCATTACCGGAACGAGGTCGATCAGAACTCCCTGAAGGCCGACTCGGACGGCCGGAACCCGTTCGATCGGATGAACTTGATCGTGGGCTTGAACCCGAGCGCGAAGGCGTGCCAGAACGAGACGATGGCCCCGAACGCGGGCCTGATCCAGGTCGACCCGAAGATGATCCACTTGAGGACCTCGAAGCACTGGAGCCCGTGCCGCCGCTGCCACCACGTGACGGCTTCCCGCCTGAGGTCGGACGGCCAGAGCTCTCGGAGCCCGAACGACTTGATGGCCGAGCCGAACCGCGACCAGCCGAACCAGAGGCCGAACCGCCCTTGGAGCCGCCCTTCGAACCACCCTTTGCCGGGCCCGACTTCCCCGAAGGACGCCCGCCGCCTCGAGGGCCGTTTGACTTGCCCGAGCGCGACGAACTGGAAGAAGAAGGACTGGCCATGAGCCCAACCTACCGGCCAGAGACCCCAATCCTGAAAACGGGCTTCCTGGCTGTGACCAACCGCTCGCAACCTCGAGAGAATTACGGCGATTTCCTTTGAACAAAATCAACGCTGAGCAAAACGAGAAAAGGACCCCCAATGGGGGCCCTTTTCTTTCTAAGAAATCCGGCGGCGTCCTACTCTCCCAGGGAGTCTACTCCCAAGTACCATCGGCGCTGGTGGGCTTAACTTCCGTGTTCGGAATGGGAACGGGTGTGACCCCACCGCCATAGCCACCGAAACCTTTGTCAAAAGGGTGCGCCAGAACCGACCAAAGGTCGGACCTGTCGCGGCCCCTTCAGAACTCCATAGCGAGCACGAACATCTGTGTCGATCCAAGCCCTCGGCCGATTAGTACCGGTCGGCTGAATGCGTTACCGCACGTACACCTCCGGCCTATCAACGTGGTGGTCTTCCACGGGCCTTACCAGATTGACTCTGTGGGAGATCTCATCTTGGAACGGGTTTCCCACTTAGATGCTTTCAGCGGTTATCCCTTCCGTAGGTCGCTAACCAGCCATGCCCTTGGCAGGACAACTGGCACACGAGAGCTACGTCCATCCCGGTCCTCTCGTACTAGGGATAGCCTTCCTCAAATCTCCTCCGGCTGCAGAGGATAGGGACCGAACTGTCTCACGACGTTCTAAACCCAGCTCGCGTACCGCTTTAATGGGCGAACAGCCCAACCCTTGGGACCTGCTTCAGCCCCAGGATGCGATGAGCC
>JBIIGP010000280.1:0-2700 GCA_044236415.1 Acidimicrobiales bacterium
TCATGAACTCATCGCTCGTGGGCACCGTTTGCACGTGGTGACATCGTTACCGTGGTATCAGCACCACGCGATAGATCCCGGATGGGAGGGTCAACTCGTTCGCACTGAGCGCACCGAGTGGGGCTGTATCAGCCGTGTGCATCCCTTTCCAACCGACAAGCGCAATATTCCAGCCAGAGCACTCGCGTTCGGCGGCTTTACGGCGCTCGCGACAATCGTTGGAACGTTTAGTCGCGTGCGGCCCGACGCCGTTTTGGCGATGTCCCCGCCCTTAACGCTGGGTATGGCGGGGCGGATGGTGGCAACAGCAAGGCGGGTGCCTCTGGTTTTCAACATTCAGGATGTCTTCCCTGATGTTGCGATCGAACTCGGACTTCTCACGGGCAATCGCGTGATTCGAGGAGCTCGAGCGCTTGAACGAGTGAGCTACCGGATGTCCGACGCGGTCACGGTTCTTTCCGATGATTTGGCCGCAAACGTAAGAGCCAAAATCACGATTGGTCTCGAAGGCGAGCGGGCCGAACTTCAAGCAGCGAAAGTTCGTGTCATTCCAAATTTCGTCGATACCAACGCGATCCGGCCAGCAGCACGTGAGAATTCCTATCGCGAGGACTACGGGCTGATCGGCAAGACCGTGGTGATGTACGCCGGGAACGTCGGGTTCTCGCAGTCGCTTGATCTTGTTCTTGATGCGGCCCGGTCTTTTGAGACGTCTCGCCCTGATGTCGTGTTCGTGATTAACGGAGGGGGATCGGCGAGACCCGATCTAGAGCGCGAGGCGGCGAATCTCTCAAACCTGCGATTCATTGACATGCAGCCAATTGAACGTTTGCCGGAAGTCTTGGCCGCTGGAGACCTTCATGTTGTGCCGCTTCGGGCGGGCTTGGCCTGGTCGAGTGTCCCGTCAAAGTTGTATTCCATCCTTGCGGCAGGGCGACCAATTGTGGCCAGTGTCGATGCGGGTACCGAAGTAGAGCGGACTATTGAACGTGCCGGGGCTGGCATTGCTGTACCTCCTGATAGTCCCGCTGAATTCCGCGCAGCGCTGGCCGAACTTCTCGACGATCGCGAGCGTTCCGAGGCGATGGGGGCGTCGGGGCGACTTTTTGTCGAGCGTTGGGCGTCACCGGCCGCAGTTGCTGAGTCCTACGAGAATCTGTTTGCCGAATTAATCGACCAGCGTCGTTCGCCACGCTGAACAGACTCTGACCGAGCACAAGGGCACCGACCGCTAACATTGCCGAACTATGGGTAAAGCATCTCAGGCCAAGAAGACCGCCCGACTGGCCCGAGAGAGCGGTCAGGTCGAACCCCGTCCGAAGCGCAAACTGGCGTTTCCTCTCGCTGTTGCCGCTGCGGTGGTTATCGGCATTGTGCTGGTGGTCATCGCTCGGATGCCTGCAGACACACCGAACCTGAACATCGATCCGACCACCGTCACCCTCGACCCAACGATCTCAACGGTCGATCCAGCTGCGCCTGCAAATGGTTCCTCGACGACCATCGCTGCAGGCGGTACTGACGCTGCTCCGACCACGGCCACAACGGTTGCGGCGGGCCAGTGAGAGCCGTTGTTCTCGTCGGAGGTTTCGGCACTCGTCTGCGCCCCCTCACAAGTGATCTCCCGAAGCAGATGCTCCCGGTTGTTCGCGTTCCAATGATCGAACGGGTGGTAGCTGCGCTTGGGTCATACGGCGTGACTGAAGCCGTCCTTTCGCTGGGTTATCGACCCGATGCCTTTATTGATGCGTATCCCGATGGTGTCTGTGCTGGGGTCCTCCTCCATTACGCCGTTGAACCCGAGCCGCTCGATACCGCAGGTGCTGTTCGCTTTGCGGCGCTGTCGGCCGGGATTGACGACACGTTCATTGTCGTAAACGGCGATGTGTTGACCGATCTCAATGTCGCTGAGTTGTGGGACTTCCACAAGAGCCACGGGGCCGAGGGAACGATCGCTTTAACACCAGTCGATGATCCGTCGCGATACGGCGTGGTACCTATTGATGAAGATGGCCGGGTCATTGAATTTGTTGAGAAGCCCGCGCCTGGAACTGCCCCAACGAATTGGATCAATGCGGGCACCTACGTACTTGAGCCCTCAGTTCTTGACCGCATCGCGTCTGACCGCAAGGTTTCGATTGAACGAGAAACTTTTCCGGCGATGGTGGCCGACGAAAGCCTTTTTGCATTGCATAGCGATTCGTATTGGATAGACGCCGGTACGCCCGAAACCTATCTGCGTGCGCAACTCGATCTCATCGACGGGATTCGGGCCAATGAAATCGCAGTTCTGCCCTCCGATGAAATCGATTCTTCTGCACTCGTCGAAAACTCTGTGCTCGGAGCCGACGTGGTTATCGGTAATGGCACGATTGTGCGTAACTCAATTCTGATGGATGGAGTGACCATCGGCCCCGGAGTTCGAATTCATGACTCCATCATTGCGAGCGGTGCGCGGGTTGGTCCCGATTCACACATCAGTGACCTGACAGTCGTCGGCGCAGGTGTCGAAGTTCCAGCCCAGTCCGAACTGACTGGTGCCCGATTACCCGAAAGTGACTAACGATGCGCGCAGTTGTTACCGGCGGAGCCGGATTTATCGGTTCCACACTGACCGATCGACTCCTTGCTGAAGGTCATTCAGTTACGGTCATCGACAACTTGGCGACAGGGCATCTCTCAAATCTGGAGGGCGCCCAT
>JBIIGP010000281.1:0-2694 GCA_044236415.1 Acidimicrobiales bacterium
TGGTCGGCTTCCTCGTGTGCTGCGCGACGAAGAACTTATTCAGGTTCTCGATAATCCGCCGGGAACGACTGCGAATGATCCACCGGCGATTCGTTCTCGTGACGATGCTGTTCTTGAACTCCTTTATGGCAGTGGCCTTCGCGTTTCCGAGGTGTGCGGTTTGCGTCCGGAAGATCTCGATCTCGCTCGCCGTCGAGTTGTTGTGTGGGGAAAGGGTTCAAAGCAGCGCGTCGTTCCCCTCAGTGCACCTGCCGTCGAAGCGCTTGAACAATGGCTCGGTCATGGGCGGCGGGTAATGGCAACAGCCGCATCGCCTTCCGATGCGGTATTTCTGAATCGCAAGGGAACCCGTCTCGGTACGCGCGATGTCCGTCGACTTCTCGACCGCCGAGCGCCATCACCGACTCACCCGCACGCGTTGCGCCACACGTTTGCAACGCATCTTCTCGACGGCGGCGCCGATCTTCGTGCGGTGCAGGAATTACTCGGGCATTCCGATCTCTCCACCACGCAGCACTACACCCACGTGAGTAAAGAACGATTGCGCACAGTGGTCGATTCAACCCATCCCCGCGCCTAGTACGAGCACCCTTCGCACTTCTTCCCCGGTGACAACTCTGTACCGGAAGGACCGATGTGCGGTCACTCTCTGCGTTTCTTCATGCACATTCTTTCGTGCGCGTGCTTTGCATCCTCATGGTGCTCGTCCAGATCTCGGCAGCCCTGATTTGGGTAACGGCGCCGAGTGCGAGCGCTGCGTCAACGACGGTTGAGTATCGGCCACCAAGCGACGCGGAAATCATTGATCGCTTTCGTCCCCCTCCGAAACCATGGATGGCTGGCAATCGAGGTGTCGATTACGGCACGAGTGCAGGTGCGCAGATCACAGCCTCGGCTGATGGCCGAGTGATCTTTGCTGGAGAGGTGGGTGGTGCTCTTCACGTCACGATCGAACATGCCGATGGATTGCGCACGAGTTCTTCGTTCCTTGCTTCGCTCACGGTCGCTGCGGGTGATCAGGTACGTGCTGGTGATGTCATCGGCATTGCTGGCGGCCCATTCCATTTCGGGGTTCGTGCAACAGACGACACCTATCTTGATCCTGAAGCGTTGCTTGCAGGTTTATTGCGACCACGCGCTCGACTCGTACCCGGCACTGATCAGGGGCTTGAGCGTTTAGGTGCGAAGGAACGACGGACGTTGCTCGACGTCTTTCTTGACACTGGCGCTGCTGCGCTTTCGGTGACATCAGCGTGGACTTCGCGAACAACCGCGCTCGTTGCGCACTATCTCGTCGAACTAAATCCGACCACGCACGCGATACGGACGGTCGATGCGTTCGCCAAGTGGGTTCACGATCAACGGACGTGTACGTCCTCAGCGACACCAGTTCCCGTTCATGAGTCACGGCGCATCGTGGTGTTGGTGAGCGGACTCGGAACATCAAGTGACTCGAACACTGCGTGGGAGGTCGATACGAAATCGCTTGGATATGCCGATATCGATGTCGTGCGGTACTCCTATAGAGGCGGTCAGGCGCCGCACGATGCCATGAACGCGACTGGCACTGTCCAGTCAGTTTCCAGCCACCCGTTGGATGCGATTGCAACGCGAGAATTCGATTCGCTTGATAGCCAGCAATCGGTCGGAACCTCGGCCGACCATTTGTCAGCGTTGCTGCAGTCAGTGTCGGCGGCACAGCCGGGAATACCCATCGATGTCGTCGCCCATTCTCAAGGTGGCGTGGTCGCTCGCCTCGCGGTCGAACGTTCTGGGGCAGCGGGTCGACTTCCTTCTGAGGTGGGCACGTTGGTCACGTTGTCGTCCCCGCAGCAAGGCGCTCCGTTGGCAACGGGAGTTGTTGCCCTCGGTGATAGCCCCGGAGGAGCAGCGGCGTTGTCTCAAGTTCGGGCTACCGGAGCCGCCGATGAACTCGACAATCACCTCCCTGCTATCTCTGATCTGGCGGAGACCTCGCCGATCATTGATGAACTTCATCGGCGGCCGATGCCCGATGGGGTCCGGTTCGTGACGATCGGGGGATCGGGGGACGTTGTGGTGCCGGGTTCGGCCGCAATCGACCACACCGCTGATGCCAGCGTCATCTTGCCGACCGATATCGGGAAGGAGGCCCACGGCACTCTTGCCTCAAACCCAGCAGCCACAAGGGAAATCGGCCTTGCCGTGGCCGGGATGGGCCCGACCTGTCAACCGCTGGGCCCGGCAACAAAGGCATTCGTCACGGCCGAAACCATCAGATATGGCCAAACCGTGGCTTCGGCGACAGCTGCGGTGGCAGCCGGGGTGCTGCCGATTCCTCCGGCCGATTGAGCCGCCCGCTGGTCAGTTGGCCGATTTTCCGGCCCTCCCATACACTCGGAACCCGGCCCGACGACCGTCGGGCATGTCGATCACCCGATTGGCATACCTCTACACATCCGCAGCCGTGCACCCCACGGTCGTCTCCCACCCGGGAAGACGCCAGCACGGGCCTGCGATCCTCCGAACCGATGGGAAGGAACACCCTCATGGCACCAGTTGTCACCATGCGCCAGTTGCTTGATTCAGGCGTGCATTTCGGTCATCAGACCCGCCGCTGGAACCCGAAGATGAAGCGATTCATCCACGGCGAGCGCAACGGCATTTACATCATCGATCTTGAGCAGACGCTCGGCCGCATCGAAACCGCGTACA
>JBIIGP010000282.1:0-2693 GCA_044236415.1 Acidimicrobiales bacterium
CGCGACCGAATCTGGCAGTGGTGTGAAGACAACAGTGGGTCAGGTCGACAGCCCTCGTGAAGATTGGGATTATCGGCTCCGGCATCGCGGGGCTTACCTGTGCACACCTGCTCGACCCTGATCACGACGTCACCGTCTTCGAAGCAGGCGATCGCATTGGCGGTCACACCAACACTGTCGATGTCGTTGTTCCAGGCCAGAGTGGTCAGTCTCGTTCCGTCGCTGTCGACACCGGGTTCATTGTCTTCAACGAGGGCAACTACCCGCACTTCATCACACTGCTGGATCGTCTAGGCGTTGCGAGCCAGCACAGCGAGATGAGTTTCTCTGTGATGTCTGCATCCACCGGCCTCGAGTATCGCGGCACCAACCTCAACACGCTCTACGCGCAGCGACGCAACATTCTGAGTGCATCGTTCACGCGGATGCTCATCGACATCGTGCGCTTCAACCGTGCGGGTCGTGCGGCTCTCGATCAGCCGGATTCGTTACCTGATCTCACGACTCTGCGCGAATTCGTCGCAAAGCGAAAGTATTCAAGGCGTTTCGTGAGCGAGTTTCTTCTCCCGTTCGGTTCAGCGATCTGGTCGGCAGATCCTGAAACCTTCTTGGAGTTTCCAGCTTCTACGTATTTCAGATTCATGGACAATCACGGACTTTTGGGTTTGCAGGGGATCCCCACGTGGCGAACGGTAACCGGGGGATCACGAGAGTACGTGCGCGCGCTCACGGCTCGGCTCAAGCGTCCAGTCGAACTCTTGTCTCCGATCCGGGCAGTGCGCAGAAGAGCCGATCCGAGTCGGCCACTTGGTGTCGAGGTCTTGATTGAAGGAAGCGACGGTAGGTCCGAGGCTTTTGATGCGGTGGTGCTTGCATGTCACTCGGGACAAAGCCTTTCGATGCTTTCCGATGCGACGACCGCTGAGTCCGAAGTGCTTGGCAGCATCAAGTTCCAGCCGAATAGAGCCACTCTGCATAGTGACTCAACGCTTTTGCCACGAATCGTGCGTGCTCGCGCGAGTTGGAATTATCACCTCGGCGCTGGTCCGGGTGATGTAGCAACGCTCACCTACTGGATGAACAAGTTGCAGTCCATTGACTCTCCGACTGACCTGCTTGTTACGTTGAATCGTTCAGGCGAAATCAACCCGGAAACAGTCTTCGCTGAGTTTGACTACGAACATCCTGTGTTTGATGCTGGCGCAATTGCGGCACAACAGCGCCGCCTGGAGATTCAGGGTGTGCAGGCGACGTTCTTCGCCGGCGCCTATTGGGGCTTTGGATTCCACGAAGACGGAGTGAACTCGGCGCTTGATGTTTGTTCCCACTTTGGTGTCGGGCTGTGACGGCGAACTCGCTCTTTGAGGGCGTGACAAGGCACCGCCGCTTTTTGCCGGCGGCTCATGAGTTTCGATTTTCTCTCTTTCTCTTCCTCCTCGAACACGAAGATTCAGGATCGGACGCAATGACGTCGGAATCGATTCGCGCTCTAGGCGGATCGATTTGGCCAGCGATTCGGTTCGAACGATCTGACTATCTCGATGGGGACACTTCCGTGTCTCTCGGTGATGCGATCCGTCATCTCGTCGAGGTTCGGACAGGGCATGCTCCAAATGGTCGAGTGCTTACGCTCACTCAACTGCGCGCGAACGGTTACGTGTTTAACCCGATCACGGTTCACTACTGCCTCGCCGCGGGAACTCAGCCTGATGGGTCCGAACGCATCGACGTCGTGGTTCTCGAAGTCACAAACACGCCATGGAAAGAACGTCATTGGTACGTGATCGATGCACGACCTGGCGCAGTGGCGGATCATGATCAAAGTGTTTCGGTTGCGGTGACCGACGAGCGCGGCCGCATCCGATCGGAGTTCGCAAAAGCGATGCACGTTTCGCCATTCCTTCAGATGGAGTCGACCTATCGGTTCACGGCGATGCCGCCCGACGATCGGCTTTGGTTCAGGCTGGAAAGCATCGAATCTCACGATGGTGAAGACGTGAAGGTCTTCGATGCCGATCTGAGCCTTAAGCGCCTCCCACTGACAGTTCAGTCGATTCGTTCTCAGGTTCTTCGCCATCCTTTCCAAACGGTTCGCGTTTGGTTGAACATTCATATGAACGCAGCTCGCCTCGCACTGAAGCGAGTGCCTTTCGTCCGCCATCCAGATCGGAGCCGGTGACGATGTTCGCAAAAGCGCTACTCGCTATTCATCAGCGGATCTGCAGGATTGCTCTTCTCGCCCTCGCTCGTTCTTTCGTGTGGGATGAACTTGAGATTTCCTTCAATGGCAGAACTCACCGAGCCTGTCGCCGAAAGGGCAGGAGCGGTGTTCGGGTGCCGGTGTTGCAGGCACAGATCGAAATCACCGACATGCGCGCGTGGCCCCTCGTGTTGCTCGGTGGAAGCGCGGGACTGGGCGAAGCCTGGTCGAAGGGGTATTGGGAATCTGCTGATCTCACTGCTGCTATTCGCGTCATTGCTCGAGCGACCAGCGTTGCCGACGGTCCCCGTTCGTTGCTTCAGAAAGTGGCAGGGCCAATTACCGATCGATTCCGACGGTTGCGTCCGCAGGACAAGCATCGAGATCGACAAAACATCGGCGCCCATTACGACCTTGGCAATGAGTTTTTCGAGCAGCTCCTCGACCCCTCGATGATGTACTCATCGGCACTCTTCTCCTCTCCGAGCCTCAC
>JBIIGP010000283.1:0-2691 GCA_044236415.1 Acidimicrobiales bacterium
AGGTAAGGAGAAACGGCCCGAGAACCTGCGAGGCCACCGTCATCTCGAAACCTTGAGGCGCGACCGTGTACTCAGCCGAAAGTGCTCCCGCGTTGTGGATGAGCGCATCGAGATGCTGGTGGGCGCCGGCGATCTCGACGGCGATCGAGCGCACGGCATCGAGATCACCCATATCGGCGATGCTCGTGTGCACGTCGAAACCTTGGCCACTCAGGAGTTCCGCCGTGGACGAAGTCCGGCTCGGGTCACGACCTACGAGATGCAGCGTCGCTCCGAGTTCACCGAACCGAGTCGCCGCCGCCAAACCGATACCGGAGGTAAACCCAGTGAGGACGACGACGCGGCCATCCATCGGCACTGGGACTTGGTCATCCCATCCCTCGAGATGACGTCGGGCCGAATAGCCGAGACCGCTCCAACTCGGGGCGATTACCGCCTCCATCAACGCGTCGCTGAATGAAGCAAATGAGCGTTCAAGGCGGGCATCCATCAGAGGCTGATTCTACGGGTGACCGATCAATCACGTCTCATCGGGAACAACCATCAACGGTTGAGGTGGCCCCCAAAATCGAGCTTCAAAGATTTCGTTCGAAAGACGCCCTGTTGCCGAAACGCAAAGAGCCGACTCTCGGTCCGATTTGAATCGCGTCGACCGATCTGGAGATCTCCAGTCAGCCGGTAAAGGCAGGAACTACTTCGCTCCCCAATGCAACGATCGTTGTGGTGGTCAACGGGGCCGACGTTGTGGTGGTCGACGGGGCCGACGTTGTCGTTGTCGGATCAGGGGTCGTATAGGCAATAGTCAGAATCGGCTGGTTGCCATTCTCAGGACTGTCCCAAGAGCAGTAGGTGCTACCCGAGGGCGATTGGCGCAACGAGAACCCGACATATCCGGCTGAACGGGCCCCGACCGTGATCATCGCGGTCACGTCAACCGTGTTGTAACCAGAGTCCGCTGGAGTGAACAGCACCTGTGGGCCCACGACATCAGCATCGCCGATCGTCACTGCACCGTCGCCTGAGTACCCCACCACCGCGGTTTGGCCGGCCATGTCTTCTCGCGACGTGCGTAGTTGCAGGATTGCGCTGGTGACGGTCGCGTCTGTCGGCAGAGCCGACAGCGGGAGCTCGAACGCCCAGCGGTACTGATCGCCGAAGTCGGCGTTTACGCCCGTCTGCGTCGAGGGATAACTCGACCAGGTCGCTCCTGAATCCGTGCTGCTGAAACCGCCGAAGATGCTGCTGGTATAGCTGTCGAGCACGAGCGTCGATCCCGACGCGCTGGCCGGACCTTGAGCGACCACGACAACAAGAGCAGCGAGCAGACCTGCAGCGATCGTCGCGACAATGCGCTTCCGTACCGAAGAACTTCGCACTTGCCACCGCTTTCTTCACACGTTGAATTGAAAAGTGTTTGCGCCAGCGATGACGGAAATCGGGAAGGATACACAGCGGGACCGCATTGAGACTTTTCCGTCCCGACTCGGACACAACGACATCGGCTTCACTTTGCGCCGATACACCCACCTGATGGCTGAAAATCAGGGGCTTCCCGCCGATGATGGCGGGGACGGGAACCGTCGAGCACTGGCGATGCTCTCCTCCCAAATCCTTCGCCCCCGTGCAACGCAGAACGGCCGCCCTAGGGCGACCGTTGTGCGATGGTGGCGGGGACGGGATTTGAACCCGTGACCTTCGGGTTATGAGCCCGACGAGCTACCAGACTGCTCCACCCCGCGGCGTGCCTCTGACTCTACTCTGCGCAATCGAAAATCCGCCATTCGAAACCGTTCGCTGGTGCTCAAGGCCAGGCCCATCAGGACGATGACAAGGCCATAGGCCACCCACCTCGACCAGCCAAGACCGAACCAACCAGCGAGTTCACGAACATTTGTGAACAGCAACAACCCTGCGACGGCGATGCCCATTTTCTGCTGCGGGAGTCGACGCGCAAGCAGTGCAGCGAGAGGGGCTGCCACTACTCCACCGATCAGCATCGCTACAAGGATCCCGACCTCGACATCTCCACCCTGAATGGCACCAAAGAGTGAGCCAACCGAAATGACCGCGACCGCCACCTCCGCGGCATTCACCGAACCAACGGTGTAGCGCGCAGAGAGGCCTTTATGCAGAAGTACCGGCGTCACGACTGGGCCCCAAGCCCCGATAAGACCGTTGGTCACGCCGCCCGCGAATCCGGCCGCACCCACTCCTCGAAGTGACACTTCCTCTGGCGAGTACTGGGTCTGTACTGCTTGATTCGAACGACGAAATCTAAAAAGAATGCGCAAGGCAACAACGATCAGCATCGTTGCCAACAACGGTCGCAATGCCGACGCATCAACACTGCGAAGGACCGTCACACCAACCAGGGCGCCAACCATTCCCGGCACAGCCATCCGAACAGCCAAACGACGATCAACGTTGCCGAAACGCCAATGTGACAATCCGCCCACAACGCCGGTGGCGACCTTCGCGATATTCACCGTCGCCGATACCGAAACTGGCGACATTCCCGTGCCCAGAAGAATCGTTGATGATGTCGGGCCGAATCCCATCCCCAACGAGCCATCGACCATGCAAGCGAGGAAGCCGGCAAGAGCGACCACGAGATATTCGTTCATGGCCGATTGTCTATAAAATCGGTCGAAATTGTCAATTGGGCGATCAACTCGGCTCAGCTCTGGAGCA
>JBIIGP010000284.1:0-2687 GCA_044236415.1 Acidimicrobiales bacterium
TGCGTTTTCAATCGCGAGGTGACGCATGAATGAAATGCCGGCGCCTTTGCCCGCTCCATAGATCGAAACACCGATGTTGAGCCCTTCGGTGCCCGCTCCTGACGAGATCGTGATGATGCGACCCCACTTGCGCTCACACATTCCGTCGATAACTGCCTTGGTGCAGTTGAGAACTCCATAGAGGTTGACGTCGATGTATGGGTCCCATTCGTTGCGAGGGAGATCGCGGAATTTCACTGCTCGCATTGAAGCTGGAATGCCGGCGTTGTTCACGAGGATATCGATTGGGTCGGCGCTTGCGATTGCAGCCTCTACCTGGTCGAAGTCAGCGACGTTGAAGGGAAGCGCCTTTGCTTTTTGTCCGAGTTCGGCAGCAGCGGCCTCGGCTCGTTCGCTCACGAGATCGTTGACGTAGACGGTCGCACCAGCATCGATGAGCGTGCGGGCGATACCAAGACCAACACCTTGGCCGGATCCAGTAACGAGCGCCGTCTTGCCAGTGAGATCAAACATGTGATGTACCCCGTCGTTCGCAATTGTGAATTCAGTCTTGGCGGCTTGCCCCGTTAGCCGTGGCCCACTTTGTCACGTTGGCGGTCTTGGAGTCGTTAACGTCGGGTCGTGACAGACATCCCTAGCGTCATCTCTTCTGTTCCAAGCAAACTTGGCACGAGGCTCTCCCTTGAAGACGGTCAGCTCGTCGGCCATCTTTCCTCTCCGCCGGAAATTGCGGCTCGAGGTGCTGTGTCGATGGCCGCGGTGGCATTTCTGATCGATGTGGTTGGCGGGATGACAATTGATAACGACCCAACGAATTGGGCGTTCACTTCTGATCTCGTGATTCGGCTACCACTTGCGCCTGCTCCTGTGTCTGTCGATACACGAGCGGTGATCTTGCGTAATGGCGCTCGTTCGGCAATTTGCGAAATGCCCCTCACCGTTAATGATGAGGAGTGGGGGAGCGGCTTGATCAGTTTCGCCAAGGTGCCGCGCCGCGAAGGCGATCCGGTCAAGCCCCCTTTTGATGCCCACGCTGCAGTAACTCGTATGCCAATAGAGCCCCTCGAAGAAACCCTTCGGGCTGCTGCAGGATTTGTTTCTCAAGATCGCTCGCGAGGAGTTGTCGCGTCGGAACTGCGAACGGAACTTCTCAATCCTGCTGGCGCAATGCAAGGAGCGGTGGTCGCGGGTCTTGTCGAAGCTGCAGCAGAGGACCTCGCCGATGAGCAACTTGGGGGTGACCGCCCGTATGTTGTGACAGAGATGGAAGTGCGCTTCCTTGCGCAAAATCGCCAGTCGCCAATTGTGAGTTCGGCGCGATTTGTTGGCAATCCGGCCGATGGCCTCATTCGAGTTGATCTGTTCGATGACAACGGCACCGGTCGACTGACAACTGCCGCAGTCGTGCGCGTCGCCCAAGGTCCGGACCCGCGTGGCGAGGTTTAGTCCTCTGAGAATTGGGGTGTCGGTGTAGCGTCGGGTTTCTGGGGGAGAAGTTCGTTAGCAAAGGTGCGGAATCAAGTTGGGGAATTCTCGAGAGACCGAATCGGAAGCAAAGCGACGCGACGAACTTGCGTCGATGCGCGATGACTGGAACCGCCGCGCAAGCCAAGACGCCTGGTACGCGATCGACACCATGACCCAACACGGCGATATGGCGAGTTTCTATTCACGTAGCGCCGAGCTTGTTCCGGTGCTTTGTGATCCGGTTGTTGAGCTTCTTGGGATTCAGGCAGAGAATGAAATCGTTCTAGAAATCGGTTGCGGAATTGGGCGACTCTTCCCAGGGATGTCGCAGCGGTTCCGTGAAGTTTGGGGAATCGATATCTCGGCCGTAATGGTCGCTGAGGGAGAGAAAAACTGTCCCGTTGAAGCGCGATGGTTTGTCGGGGATGGTTCAGCGCTCACGGGAATCGGTGATTCAGCTGTTGGACATGTCATCTCGTTCGAGGTGTTTCAACATGTCCCGCGTCTTTCGTTTATTGAGTCGTATTTTCGCGAGATCTTTCGGGTGCTCAGGGCCGGGGGCACGTTTCAGATTCAAATGCGGTGCGGGAGTGATTCAAAGCGTCAAGATCAATTTCGAAAACTTCCGAGGCCGCTTCGAGTTGTTGCAGCGAAGTTGCTCGCCTACGCCCGCCGGTTAGGTATTCGTGCTGCGGGTGAACTCATGGTCGAAGGCGATATTGACACTTGGCTCGGGACAATCGTTTCTCCCGACGAAATCTCGCGCTTTTGTGCGAGTCTCGGTTTTGTTGACCTCGCTGTCCTCCCCGACACAGTCCACGCTCCCGGCATGGGCTTCTGGCTGGTCGGACGAAAGCCGGAGTAGCAGTAGGACTGCACCCTCAATCGGCTGACAAGGCGCTCAAGGTGTCCTGAGTCACATGCGCTCCAAATGATGTCGGTGAGAGGGGCGCCGGTATCGTCCTTTCGGTCGAAGCGGCACGTTGTCGCCCGAGAGGATCTCCCCCCGAATGTCGAATTTTCTCTATCGAGTTGGCCGCGCCTGCACGCGCAGACGTTGGCGAGTGCTCTTCGCTTGGCTAGCAATCGTCGTAGCGCTCGTTGTCGTTGGTAGAGCCGCTGGCGGTGAGTTCGTCGACCGTTTGCAGATCCCCGGTGTCGAATCGCAGAAGGCCACTGATCTTTTGTTGGAGACGTTCCCGACTCAGGCCGGCGGGTCA
>JBIIGP010000055.1:0-10504 GCA_044236415.1 Acidimicrobiales bacterium
CAGTCGCAATGGCAACTGCGCGGCCGCGAACGCGGTTGGGGAAGATCTCGTTGATGACTGTCCAGACGACGGGACCGAGTGAGAACGCAAACGAGGCGATGAACACAACGAGGGCGACGAGCGTGATGATGCCTGCGGTCGTAGGTCCGCCGGTTCCGGCACCACTTGTGTCGGCGTTGTCCATGAAGTGGAACGAAACGCCGACGGTCAAAAGTGCAGACGCCATTCCGACGAGGCCCGCCAGAAGAAGCGGGCGGCGGCCAAACCGGTCGACGTAGACAACGGCAATCAGCGTGGCCAAAACATTCACAGCACCGATAGCCCATGTTGTTGCGGCGGCCTGATCCTCGGGTGTCGAGAAACCTGCCTGGGCAAAAATCTTGTTGGCGTAATAGATAATGGCGTTGATGCCCGTGATTTGCTGGAAGACAGCGAGGCCAACGCCGATCATGAGTGGCTTACGAAGTTTCTTGGAGAAGACCTCGGCCCAGGTTGCTTTGTTTGCGTCGTCTTCTTGTGCCGCCTTTTCGATCTCTGCAACCTCTGCTGCGGCATCGACGTCGGGGCGAACTTTGCTGAGGGCCTTGATTGCATCGTCGCGACGACCGACCTTTACGAACCAACGAGGTGAATCGGGCATCGGGAACATGACGATGAAAAGGAGAACCGCAGGAACAGCAGAAACGCCGAGCATGACGCGCCACATGTCGTTGTTGATGAGTGCTTGATCAACGAGGTAGGCGATGAAGATGCCGATGGTGATGGCGAGTTGATAGATGGAAACGAATCGACCACGAAGCCGAGTGGGAGCCTGTTCCGCCGCATAGAGGGGTGCAGCGACAGAAGCAACACCAACACCGAAGCCCACGATGAGTCGTCCGATGATGAGAACCGTCGTGTTGGGGGCGAGAGCTTCGAAGAGCGCACCAATCGTGAAGAGAACAGCGGCGAGAAGGATGGTGACGCGCCGTCCAATTTTGTCGGCGAGCACTCCGGCGACAAGTGCTCCGACTAATGCGCCGAGGGTGACCCACGACGTGATGATCTGGATCATCGTTGTGCTTGCGCCGAACGACTTCTGGATTCCTCCGAGTGCACCAGCAATGACACCCTGGTCATAGCCAAACAACAGACCCGAAAGCATGATGACGGCACCAACCAGCAACAGCCAGATGCCCATCTTCGGCTTCTTATTCGTCGCGGTTGAGGTTGTAGTGGTCACATCGTCGCCCATGGTTCCCCTTCGATCAGTGGGATAACGTTAGGCGCAGTTTGTTGGCCGGTGTCGGACTGATGAGAGGTCGTCGTCGCCGAGATGTGACGGGCTAGCGACTATTCCACTGACGTATGGCGGGTGTCTCGCGTTCCCAACCGAGAATGCTGAGTGTTGCCGGGTCGAGGATGAAACGTTGGCCTTCGACCGGGTTGAGTTCACACCAACGAGCAGTCAGTACGCGGAGGATGTGTCCGTGGGCGAACACGATGGCATTTCCAGATTCGTTGCGAACTCGTTCGATGACTCGATCGGCGCGATTCGAGACCTGCTCGATGGTTTCTCCGTTGGGGCAGGTGCCACTCCAGACCGTCCAACCGGGAATCGTTTCGCGAATCGTTGGCGTGGTTACACCCTCGTAATCGCCGTAGTCCCATTCCTGAAGGTCATTGTCAGTCACTGCGCGATCAAGGAGACCTGCGAGTTCACAGGTTCGTCGTGCGCGTTGCATCGGGCTGCACAGAACAAGCGAGAAGTCGATGTTCGCCAAGAGTGAGCCTGTCGCTCGGGCTTGCTCTTCTCCTTCGGGAAGGAGCGGGAGGTCGGTTCGCCCCGTGTGCTGACCGCTTCGGCTCCATTCGGTCGCTCCATGGCGAACGACGTACAGCAGTGGATGATTAGCGGAAACGCTCACGAGTTGAGAGCAATCGGAGGTTCGCTCGGCCATCCACCGTGACTACGCATGAGCGCAGAAGCACCGCTTGGCCCCCACGTACCCTGGTCGTAGCGCTCAACAGGCGGGTAGTCGGTGAGGATGCGTTCAACAATGCGCCAGGACTCGAGTACAGAGTCTTCACGCGCGAACAACGTTGGGTCGCCCTTCATGGCTTCTTCGATGAGAAGTTCGTAGGGCTCAGGGCCAGTGTCACGACGCTGGTCGGGGGGCGGAGCAAGAGTGATTGCTTCCGGCATCATCGTTTCGCCCGGCTCCTTGTGCAGCCACGTTATGGCCGCAAAGTTTTCCGGCTTTGCTTCGATGCGAATTGAGTTGTTGGGAACGTGATCGTGATGATCAATCCAGAGTGGTCGCGGCGGACTCTTGAATTCAATTGTCATTTCAGTGACGGTTTCGGCGAGTGCCTTGCCGGCGCGCAAGAAGAAGGGAACGCCACTCCAGCGTGGAGAATCGATATCGAGACGGAATGCCGCGTAGGTCTCGGTATCGGAGTTGGGCTTTACGCCAGGCACATCGAGGTACCCGTTGTACTGGCCGCGCACGAAATGTTTCGGTTCGACAACGCGACATGCTTCAAGGACTTTGCCCTTTTCGTCGCGCAACGCTTTGGAATGTTCGTTGACGGGTTGTTCCATCGCAAGCAAGGCGACCATCTGCAGAAGATGGTTCTGCATGACGTCGCGCATTGCTCCAACTGAATCGTAGAACGAACCGCGATCTTCAACTCCGAACGATTCCGCCATTGTGATCTTCACAGAAGACACCACATTGCGATTCCATAACGGTTCAACAATCGCGTTCGCGAATCGCGTTACCAACAAACTGCGCAGCGCTTCTTTCCCGACGAAATGGTCGATGCGGAAAATGGCGGACTCAGAGAAGTGCTCATGAAGTGTCGCGTTGAGAGCAACGGCAGAGTCGTAATCCCGACCAAAGGGCTTCTCAATGATGAGTCGAGCACCCTTGGCCATTCCCGCATTGGCGATCCCGGTAGCAACGATGGCGAACAGCGAAGGCGGAATAGCCAGATGGAAGATCGGATTGGATGCGCCCCCGGCCTTCCGGGCGAGCTCGGTGAAGGTCGCTGGATCGGCGTAGTCGCCACAGACGTAACTCATCTTTGAGGCAAGGCGGTCGAACGCGGCCTGATCCCAGTCCTCGCCGCAATCAGCGATGGACTCTCGGCAGTGGCTCCGAAGATCGTCGTCAGTCCACTTATCAAGGGCTACCCCGATGACGGGAATGTCGAGGTGGCCGCGGCATTCGAGGCGATAGATCGCAGGGAAGAGCTTCTTCTTGGCCAGATCACCTGAGGCTCCGAACATCACGAGCAGATCAGAGCGAGGAGCATCGGTTGGGGACTTCAGCGGCATGGGGTCTCCCTCGAGAAGCCGTGGTCGCCGCTCAAACTACTCAGGACTTTGGCACTTCGGAGGCCCCATGCTCCTGTTGATGTGGCCGGGGTCAATGCGAGTGCGCCAACTTCTGCGTTTTCACAATGTGAATCGGATATGAACCCGAGTGGTTTCGTCTTTCGGTTGCCGTTGTGCGGTCATAGGATCGAGAGCGGTGTCCACCGGGACACCTGGAGGTGGTGCGAAGTGCACGTCGTCGTTGTTGGATGCGGCCGAGTCGGTTCTGGTCTCGCGGCCACATTGGTCGAACAAGGTCACACCGTTTCGGTGATCGACCGAAAGGCAACGGCGTTCCGTCGGCTGCCAGAAAACTTCAGCGGAGACACCATCGTTGGTGTCGGCTTCGATCGCACACGTCTGCGTGCTGCTGGCATCGAACGAGCTGATGCGCTTGCCGCTGTTACCAATGGTGACAACTCCAACATCCTGATTGCACGCACCGCTCGAGAGTTCTTTCACGTCGACCGCGTCGTGGCGCGTATTTACGATCAGCGCCGCGCCGCGATTTACGAACGACTTGGCATTTCGACGGTTGCCACTGTGCAGTGGGCGATCGAGCGTGTCCTTCGTCGAATCCAACCTGATACCGATGGTGTCGAGTGGGTCGACCCCAGCGCCCGCGTTTGTCTCGTTGAACGAGTCGTTCCTGTTTCATGGGCGGGGCGTCCGCTCGTCGAACTTGAAGCCGAAGGCCGATCACGAGTCGTCGCGCTCACTCGCCTCGGAGTCGCGCAGTTGGTGAGCGCAGCATTGCTTGCTCAAGAGGGCGACATCGTCTGGGTCGCTATCGACGGAGATCACATCGGAGAGTTCGATCGCCATCTTGCGTCGGCACCGACTCAAGGAGGTCAACACTGATGCGCGTCGTCATTGCAGGTGGCGGAAACGTTGGCACCTACATCGCCACCGAACTCCAGCAGGCAGGTCACGAAGTTCTGATTGTCGAAGTTGATCCAGCTCGTGTTGCTCAGGCGCAGGCCGACGGTGAACCCGCAGGCGTGAAGTGGCTCGCAGTCGATGGTTGTGAAGTCTCTGAATTCGCAAAGGCTGAACCCGACCGCGCTGACGTTGTTGTTGCCGTAACCGGTGATGATGAAGACAACTTGGTCATCTCGCTCCTTGCGAAGCAGGAATTCAGCGTGCCGCGTGTTGTTGCTCGGGTAAATAACCCCTCAAATGAGTGGATGTTCAATGCGAGTTGGGGTGTCGACGTTTCGGTATCGACTCCGCACCTACTCACCGCACTGGTTGAAGAAGCGGTCACGGTTGGCTCACTTGTTCGCATCATGACTTTCGAAAACGACGCAGCGCGCCTTTCCGAAATTCGTCTTGCCGAGTCATCGCCTGCCAACGGCGTCTCGATCGCGAATCTCGGTCTTCCTCGTGAGTCCACGATCGTTGCGGTAGTGCGCGAGGGCAAGGTCATCTTCCCCCGAGGCGACGTAACGCTCGGCGCTGGTGACGAGGTCCTCGTGCTTGCCGTAGCCGAATGTGAAGACGCAGTTCGCAAAGTCCTTGTCGGCTGATTCCCGCTCAGCGGGAATCGGGTAGTCCTGACTATGACTCGCCGTGATTTGCGGCCATACTGTTGAACCAGTGAGGGGAGTATCCCATCGCAGCGGTGTCGTCATCACGGCGCAACGGCTTTCGAGCCCGAGCTCCCGGTGCCGCTGGTTCATTCGCATCGAACTCGTTGGTCCTCGGATCTTCGAAAGCGAATGAGCGGGAGAGACCTCCGGTCGGTGAACCATTCCCGGTTCCCCCATCGTCTATCTGACATGACCGGAGATTTTTAATGAACCCTGAGACGACTCACCCTCAAAGCCATGACTGGTGCGCCCTGCCCGGCGACGAAGTTGTTGAGCGCCTTGCGATCAATGCCAGCACGGGGCTCTCTCACGCAGAAGTTGCCGAGCGGCGTGCTCTTCATGGGTCCAACCGCCTCGCTGAACCACCTCGCCGCTCGAAGTTGCTGGTGTTCATTGATCAATTCCGCGCCGGAATCGTTTACGTCTTGGCCGCAGCGGGTCTTATCGCAGGCTTATTGGGCGACATCAAAGATCTCGTCATCATCTTCATCGTTCTCATCATTAACGCCATCATGGGCTTTGCCCAAGAGGCGAAGGCATCGAATGCACTGGCAGCTCTTGAACGCATGCTGGTCACTCAGGTTCGGGTGCGTCGCAATGGCGTTACCGACGAAGTGGCAATCGATGAAATTGTTCCTGGCGACATCGTCTTGCTCGAAGCAGGCGATCGAGTGCCAGCCGACGGCCGATTGTTACTCGCAGCAAATTTGTCTGTCGACGAATCGAGTCTGACGGGTGAATCCGTTCCCGTTGAAAAGCGCGCCGATGCGCTGACATCAGCTGAATCGCCAATTGGTGATCGCCTCGGCATGGTGTTCATGAACACCACGGTTAGTCGTGGCCGGGCCGAAGTTGTTGTGACCAGCACCGGCATGGCCACGGAAATGGGCAAGGTCGCCGAGATGCTTGTCTCTGCGAAGCCATCGAAGACTCCGCTTGAACGTCAACTCGATTCGCTCAGCAAAACTCTGGCGATGATTGCCGGAACTGCGGCATTCATCGTGTTCGTTATCCAATGGATCATTGAACAGAATTTCAAAGACGCCCTTCTTGGTGCCGTGGCCCTCGCAGTTGCAGCCATCCCTGAAGGTCTTCCTGCCGTAGTTACGGTCACGCTGGCCATCGGTATTTCAAAGATGGCGAAGCAGAACGCCATCGTGAAGCGTTTGCACTCAGTCGAGACACTCGGATCAACATCGGTTATTTGTTCCGACAAAACCGGCACACTCACGCTGAATCAGATGACCGCCGGCGAAGCGTTTCGTGGCGGCGAGGCCTGGTTGGTTAGTGGCGGGGGATACGGCACCGAAGGAAACATCACCTCTTCGGGTGGTCGCGTTGTCGCTGCGGAATTTTCCACTGGTGCATTGCTGCCGGCAGCACTCTGTTCCGACGCCGTTCTTGTGCCTGGTGCAACCGACGGGCCGGGAATCATCGGTGATCCAACCGAAGCAGCACTCGTTGTAATGGCAGCGAAGGCTGGGCTCGATGCGCCAACCGAACGGGCGCTCCGCCCGCGCCTCGCCGAGGTCCCGTTCGATTCGGCCACCAAGTTCATGGCTACGTTTCATCTGGCCGATCCCAACTCGCCGAATGGCGATGTCCTGATCTGCGTAAAGGGCGCACCCGATGTTGTCCTTGGAATGTCGACCACCTTCTCTGAGCCTGATGGTTCGGAACAAGCGCTCGACGCCGTAGCGCTGGGGTTCCGTCGTTCGGAGAACGATGCACTCGCCTCCCAAGGCATGAGAGTTCTTGCTGTTGCCACACGTCGCGTTCCTGCTTCGCAGATCATTGACTCCAAAGGCACTGTGACCAACCCTGAAAATTGGATCAGCGACCTTCGGCTCGAACTCCTTGTAGGCATTGTCGACCCGGCTCGAACTGAAGCTCGTGACGCCATTGCGTTGTGTCATCGCGCCGGAATCGACGTCAAGATGATCACCGGCGACCATGCAGTCACGGCTGGAGCTATCGCTGCCCAACTGGGCATTCAGGGCGAGGTTGTCACCGGTGACGATCTCGACGCGATGTCTGACGAAGAATTGTCGGCTCGGATCGGAGCAATCGCGGTCTGCGCTCGAGTTTCCCCGGAGCACAAGGTGCGAGTCGTCGAAGCGCTCCGAAGCAACGGCGAGATTGTTGCAATGACCGGAGACGGCGTGAACGACGCCGCCGCCTTGCGACGCGCCGACATCGGCGTAGCGATGGGCATCACCGGAACGGAAGTCACCAAAGAAGCCGGTGACATGGTTCTCGCTGACGACAATTTCGCCACAATTGTTGAAGCAGTGCGCGGTGGCCGAGCCGTCTACGACAACATCCTCAAGTTTGTTCGATTCCAGGTAGCGACCGCATTTGGTGCAATTGCCACAATTCTTGGAGCCTCGGCATTCGGTCAGCATGTGCCGTTCTCGCCAATTCAAGTGCTCTGGGTCAACTTGATTGCTGATGGACCCACTGCGGTTTCGCTTGGTGTCGACGCCCCTGCCCCGGGCCTCATGAATCGCAAACCGGTTCCCTCCGATGCAACGATTCTCAGTCGTCGCCGTCTGAGTCAGGTCATGTTTCAAGGTTTGGTTACTGCCATTGGGGTGCTGGCCGTCTACCTCTATGCAATCAATGAATACGAACCAGATGTAGCAAAGGGCGAGGTACCTATCGTCGCCACGACGATGGCGTTTACAGCGTTTGTGTTCGCACAGCTAGTGAACGTTTACAACGCTCGTTCTGAAACTGCATCGCTCTTCTCCCGGTACACACTGACCAACTGGAAACTGGGCGCGTCAGTTGTCATCGTGTTCTTCTTGCAAATCTTGCTGACAGTCTTTGAGCCGATGAAGAACCTCTTCGACACTTCGTCGCTTACTGCCACACAATGGGGACTGTGTCTCGTGCCGCCGCTGTTGCTGCTCGTGGCAGTCGAACTTTGGAAGTTGGTTGCCCGCAGTCGCGTTACTCGCCCGACGCCGATGGACTCAAGCAATGACTGATTCCTCACACCACAGCCGCCGAGAACGATTCGAGGAATTCGAGAAGGCGGCAATCGAAGCCGAACTCGAAACCGGCCGTCGAGAAGAGTCGATTGCTGAAGCAAAGCGCCACATCCTCATTCGCATCGGACGCGTTTTTCTCGGGACGATCGTTGTCATCGCGGGCTTGTTGATGCTGCCGCTTCCAGGTCCAGGAATGCTTACGATCGCCGCCGGTCTTGCGTTGCTCGCATCCGATGTTCCGTTCGCCCGAAAGCTTCTTGAGAATGTCCGTAAGCGTCTGCCCGCAGACGCTGATGGCAAGGTGTCGAAGCCTGTTGTGATCGGTGGCCTCATCGTGAGCGTCGTTACCGTCGCCTTCAGCCTTTGGTGGACATTCTTCCGCTGACGCCGAATGACGGTGGGTTACGGAACGACGCTGGCCCACGCATCAAGAAGTGACGCGTCTCCCGCTGTGTTGAGTCCATCAGTGGTGATTGGGACTCGGTTCCATGCCCACGCATAGAGCGGAGACGCTGGACCGCGAACAGCGATGTCGCCTTTTGCGTGTTCACGAATCGTTGTGGGTTGCCCGTCGACAAAGGTCGTGAGCCATTCTCCCGCCGTGTCGGTGCAGTGCAGGTGGAAGCTTGACGAAAGCGTTGGGTTTTTTACCGAAGACAAGATGGGCATCAACACGGTCAGGAGTTCGTCGATGCCATCAACTGCGGAGGCATCATGGAACGGATCGATCACGCCACCAGCAGCATTCTGTGCATCCCAGCGATGGATCTCGACCTCATGAGCCATGCGCCGCTGCCAGAACCCATTCGTGAGGTTCTCGCCGCTGAAATTCCACGAGGGCGCATCAGGGTCGCATGATCCGAGCGTTTCGCAAATGGCAGAGAGAATCTCGTCGAAGGAATCGAAAATGGCTTCGTCGCGCGGGAGGCTCACAAACGCGTCCTCAGCTGGCGGCGTCATCAACCCGTCGGCGACGCAAAGGTTGGTGCGTTGCAGCACTTTGCCCGTGTGGCCGAGAAGACGGCCGACAGTCCAGCCAGGGCAGTGTTCGATGGGGGCCTCAAGGCCAGCAGCTCGTGCAGCTGCGGAAAGTCGGGTGCCTTCGAGTCGGAGAGTTTCGACGTGATTCATCGCGTTGTTCTACACGGTGAGGGGCCAGCAGGCCCTTCTTCTTTCCTCGGGTCGGAGCGAATCTTGCTCATGCCGATACCGTCAGGTCCATGACAAGTGACGGCGAACCAATGGGTGAAGAGCCCCGCAGCCCGATCTCTCCGCATGTCATCAAGAGGCCCGTGATGACCCAGGTCTGGCGTGACGTCACGTTTGCGCATTGGCCGGTGCCGGTTGCCGATGTGGAGGCGCTCCTGCCCTCCGGCCTCGAGGTCGATACCTATCAAGGTCAGGCCTGGGTATCGCTGGTTGGTTTTGAGATGGATGAGTTGCGGCTGCGGGGGTTTCCTGCGATTCCGACCACGCATCGTTTTCTTGAGTTCAATGTTCGTACCTATGTGGTTGGTCCCGAAGGGCCCGGAGTGTGGTTTTGCTCACTTGATGTCGCGCAGTGGCTTCCTGCACTGGTTGCGCGAATTGGATTCGCGCTTCCCTATGACAAAGGTGCAGTCGACGTGAGTCATGACCGTTCGCGCATTGTGTGGACGGTTGATCGAACCTGGCCCGAGCGCGCGCAGGGGAGCCTTGCCATCTCGGTCGAAACTGGTGACGTAGCGCCTGTTTCCGAAGATGCACTTGCTGCGTTCCTCACATCGCGTTGGCGTTTGTACGCGAAAACTCGTGGCGGACGTTTAGTAACCGCACCGGTTGAACATGAACCCTGGCCGCTTACGTCTGCTCGATTTATTGGAGCCGACACAGGTCTCGCAGCAATTGCAGGTTTGGAGGTGCAGGGCGATCCGATCGTGCACCATGCCTCTGCCGTGCATGTTCGCGTTGGTCTGCCAAAACTTCTTCCTAAGCGCCGAGCCAAAGGTCCCGTCACGGTCTGGTTCGATGACGACTGCGGCGTGTGTTCAGCGTCAGTTCGTTTCCTAATGAACCGAACTGATTCCTCGGTCACATTCCGACCCAACCGAGAACTCGATGACGCAGCCCTTCTGAGCGTGTCGGCCGATGCCATCGTTGTTACTGCCGCAGGCGAGTCGTGGACGGCGATTGAGGCAGTGGCCACGATTCTCGATCGGTCGGGCTGGTTGGGTCGTGTGGGGGCCTTTGGTCTGCGATTGCCGGGGGTTCATGCCATGGCGGGCCTGGTCTATCGATGGGTCGCGGCGAACCGGGCCCGGCTGTCGGCCCGCTTGGGGCTGGCCGCCGGTTGCCAACTCCCAAAAAGTACCTCTTGACAAAGTAACTTTTAGCAAAGCAATATGTCAGGGTCCGCAGAACGCCCATGAGGCAGCGCAGGAGGAACCCCATGACACCGACTCAGAAGGCCGTCACCAATGCCGATGTGACGCCGGCCGAACAAGATCTTCCGAACATGATTTCGGTCGATGACCACGTCATGGAGCCCAAGGAACTTTGGCAAGAGCAACTGCCGG
>JBIIGP010000286.1:0-2680 GCA_044236415.1 Acidimicrobiales bacterium
ACCGATCGAGTTGCGCGCGTTGCGCTTGTCACCTTGCTCGTGTATCCGTACGTCTTTTATTTGTTTGGCGCGGTGTATGGCGACGCCCTGTTCCTACTTGCCGCCGTGGGAGCGTTTCTTCTCCTTGAACGAGATCACACGATCCTTGCGGGTCTCGCTGGCGCCGTCGCAACCGCGACTCGACCAGTGGGTATTGCGCTCATCATCGGACTCGTTGCCGTTGCGCTTTGGCGTCGACATGTCATCGAAGCGGGTGAATCGCGCTGGCGACCGCGCGTGATGTGGCGCCGATTGCGTCCAGCTGATGCAGGCGTGTTGCTATCGCTTGGCGGTCTTGTCGGCTACATGGCCTATCTCGGCATTCGATTTGGGCATCCACTCGCATTCGATGAAGTCCAGAGCGCCCCGGGTTGGGATCAAGGCTCAGGGCCACGAACATGGTTCAAGATCACGTGGTTCCAGCAGATCAAGAATCTGCCCCGCTGGTTTTGGGATTGGCTTCAGAACGGCGACACAGCCACCTTCGAAAAAGTGCAGTACGCCGTCACCGTGATTCTTCAAGGACTCTTCGTGCTCGGGTTCTTGTTTCTGGCCTGGCACGTGTGGAAGAAGTTTGGCTGGGGCTATGGCCTTTACTGCTTCTCGATGCTGGCGATTGCCTTGATTGGCACCAAGGATTTCCAGGGAACGGGCCGGTATTTGCTGGCGATGTTCCCGTGTTTCCTTGTGCTGGGCGGTTATTTGGCTGATCGTCGGATTCTGCGATGGACATGGTGGTCCATCAGCGCAATCGTGCTGCTGGCGTGGTGCTTCGCATTCGGGCGCGGCTACTACGTAGCCTGAGGCCATGGCGAACTTCGAAAGCCTCACGATCTTCTACCCAATGTGGAACGAGGAAGAGACAATCGGACGCGCCGTCGCGGCCGCGTTTGATGCCGGCGATGCCCTCATCGAGGCGGGCGAGATCGCTCGATACGACGTTCTCATCGTCAACGATGCATCCACCGATTCCACCGGCAAACTTGCTGATGAAATGGCTGCAGCCGATGAACGAGTCTCAGTCGTTCATCATGAGACAAATAGAAAACTTGGCGGAACGCTGAAGACCGGTTTTGAGAATGCGAAGGGCGAGCTCGTCCTCTACACCGACGCCGATCTCCCATTCGACATGGCAGAGGTTTCGAAAGCCGTTCGACTTCTGCGCATCTATGAAGCTGACGTCGTAAGCGCCTATCGATTTGACCGAACAGGTGAAGGCGGTCGTCGACTTATTTACAGTTACGTCTATAACCGCCTGATTCAAACAGTATTCGGTCTTCGGCTTCGCGACATGAACTTTGCTTTCAAGCTGATGCGTCGCTCGCTGCTCGACAACATCGAACTTCGCAGTGAGGGATCCTTCATTGATGTCGAACTTCTTGCTCGTGCGCAGAAACTGGGTTTCAGCATTGTTCAGTTCGGAGTCGATTACTTCCCTCGAACGCGCGGCATTTCAACACTTTCCTCGAACTCGGTGATCTTCAAAATTCTCCGAGAGATGTACGAACTCCGTAGCGAGTTGCAGGCGATTGAACCGCTACCGCTCGAGGTCCGCCAGCCGTGGAATTCGGGAGGCGGAACTTCCTCGTGAGTTCTTCAACTGCCGAGAAGCCGATCCTTATTGTTTCGGCCGACGACTTTGGTCTTACGGAACGTGTTTCTGACGGGATCATCGATGCGCACAAACGAGGCGTGGTTTCATCGACTTCGATCATTGCTGTGGCCCCTGCGTTTGGGTCTGCCTCGAAACGACTGCGCGATGTGCCGACGCTCGGCGTTGGGGCCCATTTCACTGCAGTAGGCGAAGACCCACCATTGCTTTCCGCTCGCGAGATTCCGACGTTGGTGGACAAGAACGGCAACTTCTGGACGAACTGGAAATCGTTCCTTCCTCGCGCAGCAGCGGGCCGTATCGATTTCGATGATCTCCGCCGAGAGTTTGCCGCCCAACTTGAAGCGATCAAGTCGGCAGGCCTTGTTGTCGACCACTTCGATACCCATCAACACATTCACATGTGGCCAGCAGTAAGCGATGTTCTGCTTGAACTCGGCGATGCGAATGACGTGCACGCCATTCGCGTCATGCGGTCCGACGCACGAGGGCCTGTCGGTGTGACCGTTCGCCGACTCGCTCGCCGACTTGAAAAGCAATTACGTGAACGCAACTGGGCATGGACGGCTTCGGCTACTGGGCTTGATGGCGCTGGCTCAATGGGCCTAAGCGAAATGGTTGCGGCGGTTGAACGTCTTGCATCGTCGGGAACCCCAAGCTCAGAACTCGCGAGTCATCCCGGACTTCCCGATGATCCTGAGCGAGTTCGCTACCGGTGGAACTACATGTGGGATGTGGAATACGAAGCGCTGTGTTCCGAAACGATTCGTGTCGCAATCGACGAACTGGGCTTTCGGCTTGGCACTTTCGCTGATCTTCCCCGAGCGGGACTGTGAAGCCGCCTCAATCTGCTGCAGCGAAACGAGCGCGTGGGCTCTGGAAACAGTCGGCTCGGTCTGCGCGACTGCACACGACAATTCGTTGGTGGACGGCACCGTTTGAAGCACTTGAGGCCGAGGTTCCGCGTTCGGGAAAGATCATGGAAGTCGGTTGCGGTCACGGAATGTTCGCGACCTTTCTGGCGCTCTC
>JBIIGP010000285.1:0-2680 GCA_044236415.1 Acidimicrobiales bacterium
ATCCGACCTTCTCTGCTTCTTGGGTGATTTCAACAAAGTCCTTGGGGGGCTGTGCTGGCCAGTATCCCCACACGAGTCCGATTTTCATGGTGCACCTTTCGTGACGCGTCTGCGTCGCTCGTTCGAATTGAAAAGTTGAGTGAGATCAGTCGCTGAGGTCCGGTACCCACACCGCACCATTGATGTGACTGCCGCCGTCGGCGAACAGCGTGTTGCCAGTGATGTAGCAAGAGTCATCGCTGGCAAGGAAGAAGGCGACCGGCGCGATTTCCGTTTCAGGATCACCCAGATGACCCATCGGATTCGCTGCTTCTGATTCCGCCGCCACCTGCGGGGCCATCTGCTCAAACATTCGGAATGCAGCAGTCTTGGCGCCGGGGCAGATCACGTTGGCCGTAATTCCAAACCCTGCCCATTCACGCGCTGCGGTGCGGGTGAGCGAACGGAGCGCTTCTTTGGTGGAGTTGTAGTGAACGCTGCCCATGTGGGCGTTCACGCCATTGAGCGAACAGATATTGATGATGCGTCCCTTGCCCTGTGCGCGCATGTGGGGAAACGCTTCTTTCATCGCCCACAGCGGACCCATCACATTCATGTGCCACGCGTGGTCCATTGCATCGTCTGGCATCTTGTCGACACGCTGCAGACCAGCACGATCGCCGCCCCACGCGTTATTCACCAGGATGTCGATGGTTCCCCATCGAGCCACCGCTTCCTTCACCGCGCGGCGATTGTCTTCTTCTTTGGTCGCATCGGTATGGAGGTAGAACGCTTCGACCCCGAAGTCATCTTGTAACTCCTGGGCCACCATCGGACCGGTTTCGCCATCGATCTCCGCGATGACAACACGGGCGCCTTCTTGGGCAAATCGGCGTGCAATCCCCTTGCCGATGCCATCGCCGGCGCCGGTGATCACGGCAACTCGATCGAGCAATCGCTTGTCAGTCATGTCTCCCCCAGAGGTGTGGCGTAACGATGGCGAAGGCTAGCGGCGAGCCTGCGTCGGCTCTACATCCGATAGTTCCCAGCCGGAAAACGAGAAGGACCCGGCTCAGAATTGGCCGGGTCCTTCGAAAGCCTCGGAGGCAGAGATCTACTTCATGATCCCGTAGTACTTGTCCAGCTTGTAGAGGTCGATGGCATTGCCCCGGAAGAAGCGATGCGCCTCGTAGTCGTTGAAGCCGGCCTTCGCAGCCATGCGCTCAGCAACCTCTTTGGTATGCGGGAAGGTCGAGTCGGCATGCGGGTAGTCGACCTCAAATGTCAGGCGATCGATCCCGATGACATCACGGTTCTTCATGGCGGTCTCGTCGTCGAAGATGCAGTACCAAACGTTCTGCTTCATGTAGGTGGACGGCGGCTGCTTGAGATTGGAACCAAAACCAGTGGTGTCGAGCAAACGCTCTTCCCACAACTTGTCAGAACGCTCAAGGATGTACGGAAGCCAGCCGGCCTGACCTTCGGAGTAGGCAACGCGCAGATCAGGGAAGCGCTCGAAGACGCCACCGAAGACGAAATCAAGCAATGAGCCCATCGCGTTTTGGAACGTCAGCGTTGAGGAAATGATGAACGGAGCATCGGGAGCCGTCGAAGGCATCTTCGACGAGGAACCGATGTGCATGTTGATGACAGTGTCGGTCTCGACGCACGCAGCAAACAACTTTTCCCAGTGACCTGAGTGCAACGACGGAAGCCCAAGCGGAACTGGGTTTTCCGAGAAGGTGATGTTGTGGCTGCCCTTTGCTGCGCAGCGCTTGACCTCAGCAACAGCCAAGTCAACATCCCACAAAGGAATCATTGTGAGAGGAATAAGACGGCCGTGACCAGCGCCGCCACACCACTCGTCGATCATCCAGTCGTTGTAGACCTGGATGCAAAGCAGTGCGAGTTCCTTGTCTTCACGTTCAAGGAATGCCTGTCCGCAAAAGCGAGGAAGGATGTTCGGGAAGCAAATAGATGCTTCGACATGATTCGCGTCCATGTCGGCAAGGCGAGCAGTTTGGTCATAGCAACCGACGAGAATGTCGTCGAAGGTGCACGGTTCGTTCTGCACAACCTCGGCGCCCACTGCGGCCGAAAGTCGTGTGAACGGATAGACGAGATCGTCGTAGTACCAAACGTCGCAGTCTTTGCCGTTGGGATCATCGACGGTGAAGCCGTAGCCACCCGTGATCGTCATCGACACCTTGTGGCGTTCAATGCGGGGGCCGCGGTCGCGGTACTTCTCCGGGAGTCGGGCCGACCACAGATCGGGGGGTTCGACGACGTGATCATCGACCGAGATGATGCGAGGGATTTCCATGGGGGCCTCCTGAGCGTCTCTCGGCACGTACCGAGAATCTGACGAACCGTCAGTTTGCCACGATTCCGCCGAAGCGTCGCATTGGGCGGGCCCGAACTTCCAACTGGTTGGCTGGTCCCGAATGGGCCGACCAGCGACTTAGGCCAGCGTGAATTCCCCAGGATCGCCAATGATGATGGAGAGTCCAACCGGATCGGCGGCCATGAATGTCTCGCCCAACGCTTGATCCTGGCTTTGCACGACCGTGCGAATTCCCTCGACCTCAACCAGTGCGACCGTGGTGAGTTCTCCCCCACGACCTGGAATCACCGTTGCACCCACAACGACTCCGGCACCGGTGAGGTCTGGGTTTACCGGGCGGCGCGCCGTGGCTTCCTC
>JBIIGP010000056.1:0-10465 GCA_044236415.1 Acidimicrobiales bacterium
AACATCTTTTTCTGAGAGCGGAATATCGGCCACGAAGTCGGCAACTGCAGCACGACGATTGACAGATCGATACGGAGCCCGAAGCGCTTCGCGATGCTGCTTCCCTGTCATCGCTGCAGTTCCGCTCACAAATGCAGAACTCCGACGACAGGTGAGATCGACAAACCGGCGCGCAGTTGCGATAAGCGGCGGCATCGGGGTGCGCGCTGGAAGCCCAACACCGGTGTTTCCAAGAATCACGGCCTGCACGTCGAGAGAAGACACAGCACCAAGGGCAACTGGACCACCCCAGTCGTGAGCGGCAATGACGAGCGGTCCAGATGTGTGCTGTTCGCAAAACGCAACAAGTTCTGCGACGCGGGTCTCGAGCGTGCGCGGCGCAGATCGTTCCGACCAACCCATACCGGTTTGGTCAACAGCAATAACTCGCCACTCGGGGCTCAGGGTTTCAAGGAAACCCTTCCAGAGGTAGCCCCAGGTTGGATTTCCGTGAACACAAACAATGGTTCCGCGTTCGCCAACACCGGTGTCGAGAATGCTCCATTCGACATCCACTGCGTTGGGCCGCTCGATACGCACCATTCGGTGCCACGCCGGATCAATCCCCCACCGTTCCCAGTCAGCAGCGGACGGGGTGCTGATCGACAAGGCCGACTACCAGACCAGTTCGGCGACCGAACAGTTCAGCCCAGAACCGATACCCATAAGGAGAACACGATCGCCCGGCGACAGTCGATCGGCAGTTACCGACAACGTGTACGGAACTGCAGCGGGACCAATGTTTCCGAAGTCAGGATAGGTAAGCGGTACTCGTGAGGTATCGATCGAAAGCAACTCACAAAGTTTTGTGGTGTGAACTGCCGAGACCTGATGAAGGATGTAGGTGTCGCAGTTCGACCATTGCCAGCCATCGGCAAGCGCGTCATTGAACGTCGCTTCCGCCAAATCGAGACCTGACTCAAGCAACGCCGCTGTGTCTGTGCGCATCTCGTCAAGATCACCGACGCAAAGGTCGTGATACTTCGTTGCGGCACGGGTGACTCCACCGAGGAACTGATGCGAACCGGGCCTCGGCCCACCCATCACCATTGCCGCTGCTCCCGAACCAAGCGTGAGTGAAGCGAACTGGTCGAAGACATCGCCCAAAGTCGAGGACGGATCCTGCAAGCGGGCAATGGTCTGAGTCTGGGGTTGACGGCTTCCTTCACCATCAACAATCAGCACAACCTTTACCTGACCCGCATCGATCATCGATGAGGCAATCGTCATTGCATTGATGAAGCCCAAGCACGCGTTGCCAAGGTCGAAGTTCATGGCGTTGGTTGAGAGCCCCAAACGGTTATGAACAGCACAAGCAACGCTGGGTTCGAGATGGTGCTTGCACACTGAGGTGGAAATCAGAAGGTCGACTTCACCCGGAGCGACTCCAGCCTGTTCAAGCGCAAGCGCACCGGCACGTGCCGCAGCATCGTCGAATGTGACATCTTCGGGCCACCAACGGCGAGCCTTGATGCCAGCCACGGACTCGAGGAGCCCCGGACGAACGCCGACTCGCTCATAGGTTTCGGCAAGCTGCTCGTCGATCCAGGCTGAGGTAACGATCTCGGGAGCATCCACATGAGAGACCGACCACACATGGGATCGGCTGAACATAAACGGAGAACTCACCCGCTCAGCCTAGGGCCCGATCAGCCACTCCAGAGTCCGGTCAGCTCAATAGCGCTGGGGCAAGGCGTCGCCACGTCTCCATAGGGATCGAAGTGCCGTCCGCAGGCAGCACCTGAATGCACACGTGATCGGCCCCAGCGTCATGATGCGCTTTGACTCGATCGGAAATTGCGGCTTCGTCGCCCCACGCCACGATCGCGTCGACCAGACGATCTGAGCCCCCATCCACAAGGTCTTCGTCGGTGAAGCCGAATCGCTTTAGATTGTTCGTGTAGTTGGGCAGCGTGAGATACATCGCCATGTGGCCGCGTGCAATCTCGCGAGCCTTTGCCGGATCAGTTTCAAGCACCACTGCTTGTTCCGGGCACAGCCAACCTCGATCTCCCATGACCTCACGGGCAAACGCGGTGTGCTCAACAGGAATGAAATAGGGGTGCGCACCCTGAGTCCGTTCAGCGGCAAGTTCGAGCATCTTTGGACCAAGCGCAGCGAGAACCTTCTGAGGCGGCGCACTTGCAGGCGAGGCTGTGAACAAACCGTTGTCCATTGCATCGAGATAGGTCTTCATCGCTGAGAACGGCTTTGAATAGTCGTGGCCACGAAGCCCAGACACCATGACCTCATGGCTCACCCCGAGACCAAGAAGGAAGCGGTCAGGGAAGGCCTCAGACACGGTGTTCCAAGCCGAGTTCGCACACAACGCATCGCGGGCGTAGATCGATGCGATACCAGTGGCAATCACCATCTTCTTTGTCCCAGCAAGGAGAAGCGTTGAGCTCACGAACGATTCACGGCCGATCATCTCCGGAATCCAAAGGGCTCCGTAACCGAGTTCCTCGATTTCCGCAGCGGTTTCCTGTGCCTGGGAGGAGGGAACGAGATCAAGTTGATAGGCCCACAGGCCAACGCGTCCAAGATTCATGCCCGCACCCTAGGCATCGACAGCCAATCAAGGCGAAGCCAGCCCTAGACTTGCGATGTGCTGACGAACCCCGTCGATTCGGCAAACCAAGGGCCTCCCCCGCCGCCTACCGAAACGACGCGAGTCCGGCGTGGCAGAACCGGGCTGTGGTTTGCGGGTGGCATTGCGCTTGCTGGATGCGTCGCTGTTGGCGTCATTGACCCGAACACGACACAACTTCTCCCCGCATGCACATTCAAGGCCACGACCGGTCTTGATTGCCCAGGGTGCGGCATGACTCGTGGACTCCACGCACTTTTGAACGGAGATGTGTTGCGCGCGCTCAGCCACAACCTTCTCCTCGTTGTCATTCTCGCTACGTCAGTTGTTTGGTTCGGCTGGAACGCGATCGCTCGACGAACCGGACGACGCGTGCTTCATTTTGAGTTCAAACGAAACGCGTGGATCGCAATCGGTCTCGCCGTTGTCGCGTTTTGGGTGTTGCGTAACTTGCCGTTGTCGCCATTCAACTGGTTGGGATCAGACGCGTAAACGCCCAGTTGAGGCGTCAATCGATTCGACGCATCTCAGCTTTATAGAACTTGCCGCGTTCGGCGTAATCACGAACTGCGATTTCCTGAATGAACGCTTGATTCGGTCCGACCTCGCGCAACTTCGCCGGGATTCCGAGCGCCATCATGCCGGTCGGCACTTCCATGCGGTTTGGAACAACGGCATTTGAGCCAACCAAAGAGCCGGTCCGAACAATCGCTTCGTGAAGCACGACTGATCCGTTGCCGACAAGCGACTTGCTTTCAATCGTGCAGCCCTCGAGATGAACGATGTGGCCGATCACGCAATCGTCGCCAACAGTCGTTGGTCGTGTCGGGATGCAGTGAATGACGGTTCCATCTTGGATCGACGTGCGCTCGCCAATACGAATTCCGCCGTTGTCGCCGCGCAGAACCGCACAGGGCCAAATCGTGCTGTCGGCACCGATCGTGACGTCGCCAATGACAACAGCCTCGGGGTGCACCCACGCGTCGGGATGAATTTCAGGAACCATGTCGCCCAACGCGTAAATGGCCATGACTTAGAACGCCACCCGTCCGTAGCCGCCGCGGAAGAAAACAAGTGCTCCGCCTTCGTGCTTCACGTCGAGATCGGTGACGGCACAAACGATGATGTCGTGGTCGCCGCCGTCGAGAACGGAGTGAAGATCACAGTCGATGTAGGCAAGTACTCCGTTAATGAGCGGTGCTCCATTACCCGAATGCTTCCAACCAATCTCGGAGAACTTATCGTCTGCTTTTGAACCGAAGACTCGGCTCACGTCTTCCTGGTCATCAGCGAGGATGTTGACGCAGAACTTTCCGGCACCGCGCAACTTGCCCCAACTGGCCGAAGTTTTCGTCGCGCTGAAGAGCACGAGCGCCGGATCAAGAGACAACGACGTAAATGAACCAATGGCCATACCTGCTGGTCCCTCGTCGGTCATCGCAGTAATAACTGCGACACCGGTAGGGAAATGCCCAAGAACCTGTCGGTACTTGGCGCCATCGAATGCGCTGGTTTCAGAATTCTCGCTCACAAGGGCGAGATCCTAGGCGAGGGTGATGCTGAGACCCTCGAACGCTGCAACGATCGAATCGACACCCATTGTGCGACCGGTTTCTCGCGCTCCAGCGAGGAGCTGATCGAGGGTTTCATCGTCGTGCGAGGGGTCGTGATGAAACAAGACCAACTGTCCGACTTCAGCTGCTGCAGCAACACGTACCGCGTAATCAACAGTGCAGTGACCCCAGGTCGGCTTCGACGCGAATTCTTCGGGTGTGTACTGCGCGTCGTGGATAAGAACATCGACGCCACGACAAAGTTCGAGGACCGCAGGGTCGATGGAAATTCCGTCAGTCGGTTGCTGATGATCGCTCACATAGGCCACAGAGAAACCATCGCGTTCGACTCGATACCCGAACGTCGTGTCGGTGTGGGGAACCTCGAGCGCCGTCACTTTTGCTCCCGCTACTTCGTGAACACCCTCGGTAAGAGTGGAGAACGAAACCTCGCCGGGGAGATCTTGACGAGTCACCGGGAAAAACGGAGGACGCATCAGGTCGTCGAATGCGTCGGCGAATGTGACACCGTCATGGTCTGGCCCGTAGACCGAAAGTGTTGAACCAGGCACCAACAGCGGCTGACAGAAAGGAAGCCCTTGGACGTGATCCCAGTGAAGGTGTGTCACGAGTGCGTGCGCATGCAACTGCGCGCCGGCACCTTGGTCGGCACCGAAGTACCGGAGTCCGGTTCCGAGGTCGAGCAGGATCGGATCAGCGTTCGTGCTGCGGAGAACGACGCTCGCGGTATTGCCGCCGTAACGAGACGTGCTTTCACCAGCACATGGCGTCGACCCCCGAACCCCGTAAAACGTGATCTCCACTGTCCACCTCCTCCCCGAGTACCAATGGATGGCGAACGCTAGGACAAGGGTCAATCGATGTGAAGGGAAAGTGACATGTCTCACACCTCTGCCTGAATCTCGCTACCTTCGGACCATGCAGATCGACTCCATCACCGTTCCGACCAGCGAACTCACCTACGGCTGTCTCACCGCTGGCGATTCCGGCCCACTTGCCCTTTGCCTTCATGGATTTCCCGATACTGCCCACGGTTGGCGCTACCTCCTGCCAGCACTTGCCGATGCCGGATACCGGGCTGTCGCTCCGTTCATGCGGGGTTACGCCCCCACGTCCATCCCTGCCGATGGCCAGTACCACGTCGCCACGCTCGCTCGTGATGCGACTGTTCTTCATGAAGCCCTCGGCGGCGACAGCGATGCAGTGATCATCGGTCACGATTGGGGCGCACTCGCAACTTACGGCGCAGCGTCCTTTGCCCCTGATCGTTGGCGACGAGTTGTCACCGCAGCAGTCCCACCAGCTTCGTCGATGGCGTCGGCGATGATGACTTACGACCAACTCAAACGGTCGTGGTACATGTTTTTCTTTCAAGTCGGCCTTTCCGACTTCGTCGTCTCGATGAACGATCTTGAATTCATTGAGCGACTGTGGGCTGACTGGTCACCTGGTCACGACGCGACGCTTGACATGCATCACATTCGCGAATCAATCGGAAGCCCAGAACATCTCGCTGCAGCTCTCGGCTACTACCGCGCAACATGGGGAACCGAACCCGTGTCATCCGCGTACCAAGAAATTCAGGACGTCCTCGGTACTCCCCCTCCGCAACCGACCCTCTATATCCACGGCCGCAACGACGGATGCATCGGCGTGGAGTTCGCAGAGAATGCAGCAGCCGGACTCAGCGTCGGTTCAAGCGCAGCAATCATTGAAGGCGCAGGGCACTTCGCTCAGGTGGAACAACCTGAAGAATTCAATCGACTCGTGTTGGAGTTCATTCAGACCTGAAATCAGGGCAGCGATAAGGCCCCATCGCATCCTGCAATCGCCAGCCCATCACGAACGAGAGAATCAGCTGCGCGCACCGAATCGAGGTCACCACCCTCGCGTTCGTTCCAACCACACGCGTCGCGAAACTGTTCCGGCGCTACTTCCACTCCTGTTCGCAAAACATCGAGCAGTCGAGCACGGCCTTCTCGAAACGAACCGATGAATTTCGATTGACCTTTACTTACTGCCGCCGAACCAATCGCCGGATCTGGCTCAAGCGACCCTCCGCGAAACCACGAACACGTCACGGAGGTGGGACACGCTTCGCAGTTTGGCGAGCGCTTTGTGCAAACGAGGGCGCCGAGGTCAAGCAGCCCCTGGTTCCAGGACCAACCCATCCCGACCGGAACAATGTCATCGGCAAATGTCTGGGCAACACGTGCGGTGAGCCGCTCGCCGCGTTGGCGAGCAAGGATGCGCCCGACATTGGTATCGACAACTGCAACATCGCGTTCGTAAGCAAAGGCCAGCACCGCTCGAGCGGTGTAAGGACCAAGACCCGGCAACGCAAGGAGCGCATCGAGATCGTCGGGCACTACTCCCCCATGTTGGGCAACAACAGCAACCGCAGCGCGATGAAGATTCACCGCACGCCTGTTGTACCCAAGACCTGCCCATTCAGTTACGACGTCACCAACGGGAGCCTGCGCGCACACTGAAGCCGTTGGGAATCGCTCAAGAAATTGATGCCAACGCGGAACAACTCGCGCCACCTGCGTTTGCTGCAGCATCAATTCCGAAACAAGTACTGCCCACGGATCACGAGTCTGTCGCCACGGCAGATCGTCGCGACGACCAGCCGACCAAGCGAGTACCGCCTCGACGTCAGGCGATCGCAGCACGAATCAGTCTTCTGAGAAAACGTCTTCGCCGTAGGGAAGGCCACGGGTCGGAGCAAATTCGCGCTTCCACACCATGACGCGGCGGCGGAACTCGCACACCTCTTCCGAACGCTGGTTGATCCCCTTGGTCTCGACGGTCACGATGCCGCGCTTGCCATCGGAAGTTTCCTTCTTCGCTAGCACCTTCGTGACGGCGTAGATCGTGTCGCCGTGAAACGTTGGCTTTGCATGCTTAAGGGATTCAACTTCGAGATTGGCGATTGCCGCGCCGCTCACATCGGGAACGCTCATACCCAGAACGAGTGAGTACACGAGGTTGCCCACCACAAGGGCCTGACCCATCGGAGATTCATTCTCGGCGAACCAATTGTTGGTGTGCGTTGGGTGGTGATTCATGGTGATCATGCAGAAGAGGTGGTCGTCAGCCTCGGTGATCGTCTTCCCTGGCCAGTGGCGATACACATCGTCGACCTCGAAGTCTTCGAAGTGGCGTCCAAACGGGCGGTCATAAACAGTCACGGCATTTCTCCTCTACAGACGACGCCGATGAGCCTAGGAGTTTCCGCTACTAGATTCGACCCAAACACAGGGGGAACCATGACTGATCTTCTGATCACAGGCGGAACAATCGTCGACGGAACTGGAGCGGCTGCGTACAAGGCCGATGTGCGTGTTCGAAACGGCGTCATCACCGAGATTGGTTCAGACCTCATCGCCGATGGTGAAACTGTGCTTGATGCCAGTGGTTCCTACGTTGCCCCCGGCATCATCGACACGCACACCCACCTCGAGGGTGCGATGTGGTGGAACCCCGAGCTCGATCCGCTTCCCGCCTACGGCAACACGTCGATGGTGTTCGGCAATTGCGGAAATTCCATCGCTCCACTTAAGGGCGATCAGCGTGACGAAATCGTCGACCTGCTGTGTTTCCTTGAAGATCTTCCCCGCAAAGCTTTCGAACAAGAGGTCCCGTGGTCGTGGCAGTCATGGCCCGAGTACATGGATGCACTTCGCACCCAACCAACGTCGGTCCACGTCGCTGGCTACCTCGGCCACCTCGCACTGCGTACCTGGGTCATGGGACCCGACGCATGGACGCGAGCAGCTACCGCGGAAGAAATCGCCGAGATGTGCGCAGTACTTGACGAAGGACTTGCCGCCGGAGCACTCGGGCTCAGCATTAATCACTTTGATCGAGACCGAGCCCTTCGTCTCGTTCCTGGGTACTTCGCTGACGATGCTGAGTATCTCGCTCTGTTCCGAGTCGTCGCCGCCCACAAGCCGGCAACCGTGCAGATGATCACGCGCTTCAACGATCCCGAACTCTCAATCGCCGACGCTGAACGATTTGGCGAGCTCGTACGCGAAAGTGGTGTGCGCGCGCAGTACACCGGCATCCCCTTCAACGAGCGCGACAACGACCGTCGCGACGAGTGGTGGGCGCTCCACAATCGCTTGCAGTCGGCGGGTGCCGATATGTGGCCCATGGTCAACTGCAAGCCGCTTGCACCGTTCTTTGGATTCGAAAGTTCACTGGTGTTCCAACGCGTTCCCGCATGGAACGAGGCCATCAACGGACCAACCGAACTCAAGTTGTCCACGCTTGCCGATCCCGCATGGCGCGATCGGGCCCGCACTGACTGGGACAACCGCACACGTTCGAGCCTTTCGCGTATCGATCGCCCTGCCGAAATGATCCTCACCATTTCCGAAACCGGTGCTGGCCCGCTTGGCATTTCACTCCAAGACCTTTCCGATCAAACGGGTCTGCATATTTCTGATGCACTCGCCGACTGGGTCATTGCGAATGGACTCGCTTCACAAATGATGGGCATTCCCGAACGCCTCAGCGAAGCCGATGTGGTGAAAGCGCTCCGCGACCCGCACATGGTTTTCAACATCAATGACAGCGGTGCGCACTTGCAGTTGTTTTCCGCCGCTGGCGAGCACCTGTACATGCTCACTCATTACGTTCGCGATGCCGGCCTCATCACGATCGAAGAAGGCGTTCACGCCCTCACCGGACGAACTGCAGGATTCTTCGGCCTCACCGATCGTGGTGTGATCGCCGAGGGCAAGATTGCCGACATCGTCGTGTTCCGCCTCGACGAACTCGAGTTGCGCCCTGAGGAACGGGCCTACGACGTTCCCCATGGCACGTGGCGATTCACGCGAGCTCCTGCCGGCTTCCGGGCAACCATCGCGGCCGGTGTTCCTACATGGATCGACGGCGCCAGCACGGGTGCTCGACCCGGTCAGGTACTTCAGCCAATTCCTTCCTGAGCTTGATGAGATGGCCAAGGTGACCGATGGGTAACCTTCGGCCTATGACTGCTCCGGATCTCACCACTGCCGCATCCGTCATCGACCTCGCCCACGGGGTGGTCGACGCCGGTATCCGCCACATTGCCGCCAATGGCGGACCCGATGTGAACCAGGTCGTGGCCTACGACATCGCCCACGCAGCGTCAGCGGTTGAAACCGGCCGGGCCATGCTCGTTTATGGAACCAAGGGCGAACTCGAAGCCAAGATCGCGTGCGCATTCATTGCCGATGCCGTTGGCGAACTCATTCCCAAATTGTTCGGACGTGAAGCCGACTGGAACATCACGCCGGGAGCGCTCGACGGAACCCGCGAGTTTGTTTCAACGTTCCGCGCTCCGGAATTCCTCGCTTCGCTCGCCGACACCCCCGGACCTCGCCATCTCGACAGCGACTTCGAACTGGTGCAGGACACCTTCCGCCGATTCGCGAACGAAAAGATCGGTCCAGTTGCCGAGCACATTCATCGTGAGAACTCCGACATTCCCGAAGACCTCATTCAAGGCCTCGCTGAACTCGGTGGGTTCGGACTTTCGGTGCCAGTCGAATACGACGGGTACAGCGAAGGTGGCGAGAGCGAGTACATGGGCATGGTCGTGGCCACAGAAGAACTCGCAAAGGTGTCACTCGGTGCCGGCGGTTCACTCATTACCCGCCCGGAAATCCTCACTCGTGCCCTTTTGGCCGGTGGAACCGAAGCGCAACGGCGCGAGTGGCTCCCGAAGTTGGCCTCGGCCGAAGTGATGGCTGCTGTAGCCGTGACCGAACCCGATTACGGATCCGACGTTGCCGGTGTGAAGGCCACCGCCACACCTACCGACGGCGGTTGGCTCATCAATGGCGTAAAGACATGGTGCACGTTTGGCGCTCGTGCTGATGCTCTGATGCTTCTCGCTCGCACCAACACCGACAAGTCACTCACGCACAAAGCACTCACGATGTTTGTGGTGCCCAAGCCCCGTGGCGAAGGCCACGGTTTCGCTTTTGTTCAAGAGTCCGGCGTCGACGGCGGCGCACCCGGTGGCGGAAAGATGGAAGGCCGAGCAATCGACACCATCGGCTACCGCGGCATGCACTCCTACGAAATCGCGTTCGATAACTGGTTTGTGTCCGAGGCAAATCAGGTTGGTGGCGACGAAGGCCTCGGCAAGGGTTTCTATTACCAAATGGCTGGTTTCGAAAACGGCCGTTTGCAGACCGCCGCTCGCGCTGTTGGCGTCATGCAAGCTGCATACGAAGATGCTCACCAGTACGCGCTCGACCGC
>JBIIGP010000287.1:0-2668 GCA_044236415.1 Acidimicrobiales bacterium
CGGAGTTGAGTCCGTTGCGGGGGATTGCGGGAACCTTCGAGGCAAGTGTTGTGGAGGTGCTTGACGTACTCGACGGGGGAGAAGTGACGACACTCTTAGGGAGCTGGTCGAGGACAGTGAGCTTGGTTCCCTTTGCGGTTGCATATGTGGTTTGAAACGGAGTCGAAGCGGTATTGGGCGATGTCGTCGTTGTGTCAGATGATGATTTCTTGTCGCTTGAGCACGACGCTGCGCCCAGAACCAATGCGAACGACATCGCAAGAACGGCCAATGGGCGGAGGCGGCGCAAGAGGGGCGAAGACGACATGGGGTGCTCCGGGCGAAGAGAGGGAGGGCGGGCCGGTCCGAAAATCTTCTCGGAATCAGTGACTCGACCAAATGAGCAGAGGCCTGACGGTACCATCGACCCTGTGAACACCCCAGTCGCCCGAGTCCGCTTCGCCCCTTCTCCTACGGGCTATCTCCATATTGGTGGGGCACGTACCGCCCTTTTCAACTGGCTCTTTGCCCGCCAGCAGGGCGGCGAGTTCGTTCTGCGTATCGAAGACACCGACGCCGAGCGGTCTCGCCCCGAACTGATCGACGTCATCTTCCGCTCGCTCGAGTGGCTGGGGCTCGATTGGGACGGCACGCCGGTTCATCAGTCCGAGCGCGGGGCCATGCATCTCGCAGCTGTCGAGAAACTCCTCGGCAACGGTTCTGCCTACTGGTGTTCGTGTGCCCCCGACGAAGTAAAGGCTCGCGCCGAGGCCCGCGGAGGCACACCTGGCTACGACGGATTCTGTCGAGACCGCGCATTGGGTCTTGGCGATGGTCACGTTGTTCGATTCCGTGTTCCCGACACCGGAATCACGGCTTTCGACGATCTCATTCGCGGCACTGTCAGTTTCGAAAACGCCGTTCTTGAAGATTTCGTCATCCTGCGTTCGAACGGCACGCCGATGTTTCATTTGGCCAACGCTGTCGACGATGCCGATCAAGGCATCACTCATGTCATTCGCGGTGAAGACCTCATCAACGTCACGCCGAAGGTGCTGCTTATTCGTGAAGCACTTTCGACGCCGGGTGAGTTGATCTTTGCTCATCTCCCGCTCATTGTGAATGAAAAGCGCCAGAAACTCTCGAAGCGTCGCGACGATGTTTCGGTGGGTGACTACATCGACCGCGGCTATCTGTCCGAAGCAATGGTGAATTATCTCGCCACACTTGGTTGGGGTCCCCCTGATGGCATCGAGATTCGACCGCTTGCCGAAATCGTTGATCTTTTTCGAATCACCGATGTCAACAAGTCAGGTGCATTTTTCGACGTCAAGAAACTTCAACACTTCAACGGTGAGTACATCCGCAATCTTTCGATCCCGCAGTTTGTTTCAAAGTCAACGCGCTGGCTGTATGAGGACACGCCTTGGGAAACCGATCGGTTCGACATTGCAACCTTCGAAGTTATGGCTCCACTCGTGCAAGAACGAGTCAAGTTGCTTTCAGAAGTTCCTGGCTATGTCGATTTCCTCTTTGCCCCCGAACCAGTAATTGACGATGAGTCATGGCAAAAAGTCATGGTGAAAGGCGCCGAACTCGCCGATGCTGTGCTCGATCACGCGATTGCACAGTTCGCTGATTGCGACTGGAACGCTGCGTCGCTCGAAGCGGCCTTGTTCTCTTATGCCGAACAGCACGAAATCTCAAAAGGCAAAGTCCAGGCCCCTGTTCGCGTTTCGGTGACAGGCCGAAGCGTGGGTCCGCCGTTGTTCGAGTCCCTCGAAGTTCTCGGTCGCGACGAAACTCTTCGTCGAATCGCTTCAGCGAAGGTTCGACTGCAGGGCTGACATGTTCTTCGGACTGCGCTGGGCGATACGAATCGCCCTCGGACTGCTTGCAGTCGTCGTGCTCTACATCGGCATCTCGTTTGCTCAGGTGTGGTGGGCATCACGCCAGGACAACACCGCGCCAGCGTCTGCCATTGTCGTCATGGGTGCAGCGCAGTGGAATGGTTTGCCCTCGCCCGTCCTCAAGGGCCGACTCGACCATGCGGCCGATCTCTACCAAAAGGGCGTCGCACCGGTGGTGATCGTGGCTGGGGGTAAGCAGGTTGGCGACAAGGTCACACAAGGTCTTGTCAGCTTTGAGTATCTGCGTTCGAAGGGCATCCCTGAATCGGCTCTCAAGATCGAGGGTGCCGGTACCAATAGTTATGAAGAGCTTTCCTCAACGGCGTTCATCATGCGCCAAGCCGGATTGGCGCAGAACGTTGTGATCGTGACTGACCCCTATCACGCTTATCGGGTTGCCGATATCGCCGATGAGGTCGGATTGTCTGCGCATGTGTCGCCAACCTCGGGCAGCACAACCCTCAGCGACTACGTGCGCGAAACAGGCGCAGTCGCGATTGGCCGCATTATCGGCTACCGCCGATTAGCAGCCTGGCGCTAGCCGGATGCGGCTGCTTGGTGTGGTTTGGTGCCACCCCCGTTCCAGCCGGTAACGTTCCCTCGCCCTTCGGGGGTGGTGTAATTGGTAACACGGGTGGTTCTGGTCCATTTGTTGGGGGTTCGAGTCCTCCCCCCCGAGCTTTGAAGATCGGGCGTCGACAAGGTCGGCGCCCGTTTCGCGTCCCAGCGCGGCCCTTAGGCTGATCTCGTGACAACACTTCGATCTCTTTGTGTTTATT
>JBIIGP010000288.1:0-2664 GCA_044236415.1 Acidimicrobiales bacterium
CCGACGAAGGCTTCAGCGCAAGCAGCACTGCGACAAGGAAGAAGAGCAGCGACGCCAGGCCAAAGACCCAGACCGCACCGATCTTCGACACGGCAAGAAGGACTCGGGAAATGCCGATGGCAACTACGGCAATGATCACAATCGAGAGGACCGGGACTCGGAACGGATCAATAAAGCGGTGGTAGAGCTCGGCGTTGGTGTGATCGTCGCCCGTGGCCCGCTCGGCCCAAGTGCGCACTGTCCAGGTGAAGGCAACAACCACCATCACCGCAACTGCAGCGTAGGCAAGTCCGGTGCTTTCAGTGGCCAAGCCAATGAGCATGAGAACGAACGAAAGTGCGCCCAAAGAAGGGAGATAGTTGACGCCAACGGGAGCACGGGTGAGCGGCACCGACTCCATATGGACAATCTGAGCTTCTGCATCGGGATCGGCGTCGCGGAAGGCGATTAAGAGACCCGCAAGCGAGGCCGCAGCCACGAACAAACCTACGAAGAACGTGTAGGCGAAATGATTCCCTACGCCACCCTTCCAGCCAAGGCTGAGCGGGCCGAGAACACGGTCCATCAGTGACTGGCTCTCGCTGGTGAACCCGATGGCGAACGCGGCGATCAGCGAGAAGATCGCCAGACCGGCGAAGAACCGAAACGCTGTTGTGAACATCCGCGAGGAAAGCATGGCGGCCTACTTGGTGACGTAGATGGAGATCCAGATCAGGGCAAAGACGGCAACCATTGCGTACCAATAAACGGCAGCGGCGGTAATGCCATCGTGTTGGCGAGCAGTGAACTGCCCACCCAAGGCCCGAAGGCCCATGAGGGCGACAAACAGCATCGCCAGTATCAGCATCACCGTGTGTGCGCCGGTGATTGTGTAGATGAGAACACCCTGAAGCCCAGAAGCGACATCGAGCTCCATGAGGGTCCAGAGGTAGGTGGCCATAACGACCGTCGCGATACCCAGCATGAGCGTGAGGCCCAGGGCGAGGTAGGCGTTGACCCGATCATTTTTCGAAATGGCTGAAACAGCCCATTGCATGGTGATGACCGTCATGATCAGTGTCATGAACATCGTGTTCGGCTGCTGCAGCGGAATCGTGGAGCCCTCGGGCAGCCAGGTTGCTCCGCCGCCAATGACGTCGGAACGAGCCGTGAAATAGATGCCGAACAGGCCGATGAAGACCATGAACGATGCCGCAGCGGCAAAGGCAGCGCCAACGACCAGCACGCGAGGACGCTGGACGGGAGGGGCCGGGGGAAGGACGTGGGCGGTCATGCTCAGGCCTCCTCATCGAGCAACGGCTCGGGAGAACGAACAACGGCGAGGTCACCGAAGTTTCCGGTTGGGGGTGGGGATGGGCAGGCCCATTCGAGGGTCTGACCGGTGCCCCACGCATCATCGCCAGCCTCAGGGGCGCCCTTTCGGGCACCGCTCGCAAGGCCAAGAATCACGAGAACGCAACCGATGGCGAAGAGCGCAGAACCAATCACAGAGATGACGACAAGCGTGTCCTGAGCGCCCGAGAGCCCGGTGAATCGTGTGGAGAAACCAACCACACACAGCGAGACGCCACCGAGAATTCCGCCGCCGAGCATGACGAGAACGTTGAGCTTGCCAAGGCCGTCGGCCAGTTGGCCGCCGGTCATCTTCGGGCCCCAGTAGCCGATGCCTGCGGCACCGGCAGCTAGCGCAGCACCGAGCACGAGGATCGCTTGACCGTTGGCAAAGAAGTTCGTAGCGCGCAGTTCAAGAGGCGTAATGGCAAGCAGTGCGCCGGCGAACACGCCAAGGAGCGTGAGCACGATCGACACCACGGCGAGTCCAAGGGGGCTCTTCAGCGACGGCTTTCCGTCCTTGAAGGCAGCGGCGATGCCGCCAAGGAGGAGCAAAAGCGGAAGCAGAGCGAGGACGCCCATGGCCTGCCAGACAAGATCCTCGGAGAACGAGGGGTAGATGGCTGCCTGGGCCCAAGCACCAACGCTGAGCACACCAAAGGCGCCGATTGCCGTCAGTAGGAGATTTCGCTTTCCAAGTCGGGCACCGGTGAGGGTGGCAACGACGTCAGCGACAATGCCCAGACCGGGGATGAGGAAGGCGTAAATCTGCGGTTGGTGAGTGATCCACGACACCTGACCGAACTGGGCGTCGGAAGCGCCGAAAACCGTGCCGCCGCCGTAGCGATGGTCGACCCAGATGAGAAGAAGATTGGCGAACAGCACCGGAAGCGTGAGCATCCAGATGGCACCACCGACGAGCATCGAGAAGGTGAACATCGGAACACGGTCGAGCGTCATGCCTGGAGTGCGCAGCGTGATCGCCGTTGTGAGCACACACACTGTGCCGAGAAGCAGCGCAACGATGAGACCACCAAGTGCCAAAAGCGTGAGGCTCACCGACTTCGCACGCACACCTCCAAAGCCACCTTCGATGAACGACGCAACAACGAACACGCCGGATGAAAGCAACCATGTCCACATCGCTGCTGCTGCAGCGCGGGGGAATGCAACTGTGCTCGCACCAACCTGCAACGGAACGATGAAGGTAGCGATCCCAAGGAAGAGCGGCACAATAACCAGCAAAATCAGGCCGATTTTGGAGGTTTGGAGTAACTGCGTACCTGCTGTCTCGCTCAGGAATGAACCTGACCCAACGATGTGCGCTGAAGC
>JBIIGP010000289.1:0-2641 GCA_044236415.1 Acidimicrobiales bacterium
TTGATAGCGCGGCGTGACGTCTTCTCGAGTTGGTGAATCCATATCGGGACAAAAGAGTTTGTACATCGCATCGTTATGCAACATGGCGGTGTCGACTGCCGCGGGGGCAATGGCATTGACGGTGATGCCCTTGTTCGCGACCTCCATTGCCAATGACTTCACCATGCCAATGACGCCCCACTTAGCTGCAACGTAATGCGCGAGGTTTGCGTTACCCATGCGACCAGCCATCGATGACGTCGCGATGATTCGTCCGTATCGGCGATTGAGCATGTGGGGAAGAACGGCTCGGATGGTCTTAAACGTTCCGGTGAGGTCAACATCGATCATGTCGTTCCAGGTGTCGTCGTCGAGTTCGTGAAACTTCCCGTACCCCGTCACACCCGCATTTGCGACACAAATATCGATCTGGCCAAAGGCTTCGATGCCGGCCTCCACCACAAGGCCGATTCCGGCAGTGTCACGGATATCGGCGGGCATCGACAGGCATCGCTGTCCGGTGGCTTCGACCAGGGCGACGGTCTCGGCCAGTTCCGCAGCTGTCCCTAATGAATAGGGAACGGTGGCGATATCGGCGCAGAGGTCGGTGACCACGATGTCGGCCCCTTCAGTGGCCAATGCGATGGCATGCGCCCGACCCTGACCCCTCGCTGCTCCCGTCACCAGCGCGACTCTGCCCTCAACGACTCCCATGGCTCCCCTTCTTCCCCCGACTTCGACTTTCGCGGACGACGCTAGTTGTCGACGGCCTAGCATCTCTCCCGCAGCAGCAGGCCAACAGCCTGTTCAGATCGAGGGGAAGAACATGCCAGTTGCAGGTCAGCGCGATCCAGATCAGATTCGAGACGTACTTACCGAATGGATGGCACGGCAGATGCCCGACGCCACCGAGGTCACCATCACCAACTTGGTGGTTCCCCAGTCGAGCGGCTTCTCAAACGAAACGTTCCTGCTCGATGCCAGTTGGGTTGAGAACGGCGAGAAGGTCGACGCCGAACTCGTTCTTCGCAGTCAGCCGGTCATGAGTTTGTTGTTCCCCGAGATTGATCTCGTGACCCAGCAGTACCTGTCGATGAAGTTGCTTGGCGAGCATTCGAACGTTCCTGTTCCCAACACGCGCTGGGCCGAACGCGATACCGCCATCATTGGCGGCCCGTTCTTCATGATGGATCGCTTGGACGGACTCGTTCCTGGCGATGCACCGCCGTATACCGAGACTGGTTTCGTCGTCGATATGACCGACGAGCAGCGCGCTCGTTGGGCCTACAACGGCGTTGAAGCATTAACGCGAGTTGCCAAGGTTGATTGGAAAGCAGCCGGCTTCGAACACCTTGATCAAACCCATCACGGCAAACTCGGCCCCGAACAACGTCGTGGCTATTTCCAGAATTACAAGAACTGGGCAATGAAGGGTGAAGCCCATCCGGTCATTGATCCGGCGTGGGACTGGCTCGTTGCGAACTGGCCGGAAGACGGCGAATTCATCGAACTCTGCTGGGGCGATTCACGTCCTGGCAACCAGATGTACGGCGGCGCCGACAACACCGAAGTCATTGGTGTGTTCGATTGGGAAATGGTGTCGCTCGGCAATAGCGAAAGCGACCTTGGTTGGTGGGTGTTCCTGCAGCAGTTCTCAATTGAGAGCGCTGGCGCAACCTTGCTGCCCGGCATGCTTGATCGCGCACAGACCATTGCGCTGTGGGAAGAGCTCATGGGCCGCCCTGCGACGCATGTCGATTTCTACGAGATCCTCGCTGGGTTCCAGTTCTGTCTCGTCATGGTGAAACTGGCCGAAATGTTCGTTGCCGAATCTGGAGATCCGGCCGTCGGTGCCATGGCGACCTACAACCCCGTTGCGGCAATTACTGCTCGACTTCTTGGTATCGAAGTTCCGGGCTTGGCTGACGTCCTCAAGCGCTCGTAGCGCTGGAACTCAACCAGCAATCACTCGGGCTTCGATGCCCTCAAATTCAACGACATCGCCCGCTCGCAGTTGACGGCCGCGGCGGATCTCAACTTCGCCGTTCACGCTGACCTCGCCTTCGGCGAGCAAGAACTTCGCGTCCGAGCCTGAATCAACCAGGTTCGCCAACTTCAGGAACTGACCGAGACGAATGGTGTCGGTGCTGATTTCGATCTCGTGCATCGCACCATCATCGTCGGTGTCGTACGCTGCCGCACACACAGTGATGAAGGAGAGGTCATGGACAGCGCCGAAGCTCGCAACAAAGAGGTCGTCGAGAACTATTGGTACGCCCATTTCGAGCGGGACTGGGAAGCCATGGCCACCTTCTTCACCGACGACTGCCACTACACCGATGTCGGTATGGACCCAGTGGGAGCCATCGGGGGCGCCGCCATCGTTCGCCGCCTCAAGATCGGCATCGAACCGCTGCAGGGCTACTACCACTTCCCCAAGCACATCGTTGCCCAGGGCAACATCGTGATTTGGGAACACATGGAGCGATGGATGTTCCACACCGGTGAAGTGATCGATCACCCATTCGTGACCGTGATGGAAGTTCGTGACGGCAAGATCAGCCGTTGGCACGACTATTCACATATCGGTCATCTGATCGACAACGCGCCGCAGTGGTGGCTCGAGCACATCATGAAAGCGTCCGAGAATCCGGCGTAAGTC
>JBIIGP010000057.1:0-10344 GCA_044236415.1 Acidimicrobiales bacterium
GTCGTCGTTGACACCTGAGATGAGTGACTTTGCGAACATCCCAGCAGAAAGACACTCAGCCCAAGCGCGAACGCTTGAAGACGTCGATTCACCGGGCGAAGGCGTCCTTCAAAGCTGACGCCACCTGATCTTGCGCTTCAGAAGCAACGTCGATTGCCGCGTCCATCGAGAAGAACCCGTGGAACATGCCTTCATATTCGACAAGATCGACGTCGACGCCTGCTTCAACCAACTTCGCTGCATAGGCGTTGCCCTGGTCACGAAGCGGATCGAATCCGGCAGTGACAACAACCGCAGGCGGTGCACCAGCGAGGTCCGAAAGGATCGGCGAGTAACGAGGATCACTGAGGTCTTCCACCGTGACGGTGTAGTGCTCGTGGAACCAATCCATGGCAGTACGGGTGAGCATGTAGCCCTCAGCGTTGTCTGTCATCGAAGGACGATCACAGGTTCCATCGGTGACCGGATACAAGAGCGCCTGCTGAATAACTTCGACATGCTCGTGATCGCGAGAGATGTTGGCGACAACGGCGGCGAGGTTGCCGCCGGCACTGTCACCAGCAACTGCGAGACGTGAGGTGTCGACATTGAGCTCGTCGCCGTGGGTTGCGACCCATTCGGTTGCTGCCCACGCATCGTCGATCGCCGCGGGGAACTTGGCCTCGGGAGCGAGGCGATAATCGACCGCAACGACGACGCAATCAGCCTTCGACGCAATCGTGCGACAGCAGTGGTCGTGCGATTCGAGATCACCAATGACCCAACCGCCGCCGTGGAAGAACACCGTCACGGGAAGACCAGCGTCGTTACTCGGTCGATAGATGCGAACGGGGATTTCACCACCGGGACCAGGAATGGTGCGGTCGGTGATGCTCGCTAATTCAATCGGGCTCGGCATCGCAGTCATGCCCATGCGTTCGCGAAGTTCCTCGGGGGTCGCCCCTTCGAACGTAAAGCCGGAATCAGCCATGAGATCGAGAATGAACTTTGCCTGCGGATCAAGTGCCACGTGAGTTCCCCCTAGAAGTGGTGTGAGGCCCAACTGTGGCACAGCGAACCAAGGGCCGTCCCGCGAAACGAACGGCGATTTCGAACTAGATGCCGAGAACGCCGGGAACCTCAGCGTGGTCATCAATAACAACATCGCCTTCTGGTCCGTGATCGGGATCGTCGTCGGTTACGCCTCGGTAGCGCAACGCCAACATTCCCATCCCTTTGGCTCCAGCAATATCGGTCCGGCGAAGATCGCCGATATGGGCTGCACGCGTTGGATCAATCCCGCCTAATCCCGAGAGAGCGTGTTCGAAGATCGCCGCATCAGGTTTGTACACGCCGACTTCATCCGAGAACGACCAGTGATCGAACAGTTGCAAGATGCCGTGAGCCTCGAGATAGTCACGCAGAACTGGCGATGGCGTGAGACCAACATCGCACACGATGCCCACGCGAAGTCCGGCATCCTTCAGCACTCGCAACGTTGATTCCAAGTTGTCAGTGAGACTGAGTTGCATCTTGCTCGGCGCCGACAAGTACGCGTCAATGACGCGAATGCGCACCTGCTCGTCGGTATGGCCGAGAACTTCGAGCACTGTTTCGGCGGCGTGAAGACCAGTGAATTGCTCGCCAAGTCCCCATGCCGCGTCGAAGCGCTTCCAAGCTTCATCAAAAGACGCGTCAATCTCATCGTGCTCTACTGGGAGTCCGTGTGATTCGAGGACCTCTGCGATCGCAACACGACGCCGCACGCGCGTCGCGGCAACGTCGGCTTGAACCAGCGTGTCCCAGAAATCGAATGTGATCGCGTCAAACCGCGACACGTTGTTCAGCGCTTTCGAATGACACCGTCGCGCACTGCAGCTTCAGCAGCGGCAGCAGCAACGAGAGGCGCAATGCGCTTGTCGAACACCGACGGAATGACGTGATCAGGGGCGAGATCTTCATCGCTCACTGCGTTCGCGATTGCGTACGCCGCGGCAACCTTCATGTTCTCGGTGATCTGCGTTGCACCGGCGTCGAGCGCACCACGGAACAAACCGGGGAACGCAAGAACGTTGTTGATCTGGTTCGGGAAATCGCTTCTGCCAGTTGCCATAACTGCAACACAGCCTTCTGCTTCTTCCGGACGAATCTCAGGATCAGGGTTCGCCATAGCGAACACAATCGGATCCTTCGCCATCGTCAATACATCTTGACGATTGATGAGATTCGGTCCGCTCACACCAATAAAGACATCGGAGCCCGGCATGATGTCGGCCAACGAACCTTGACGGCCTTCGGGGTTGGTGTTCTCCGCGAACCACTGCTTCGCAACGTTGAGGTTGCCACGACCGTTGTACACAGCGCCTTCGCGATCGACACCGATGATGTTGCGCACACCGGCATTCATCAGGATCTTTGAGATAGCAACACCAGCTGCGCCAACACCTGCGATGACGACGGTGAGGTCTTCCATCTTCTTGTTAACGATCTTGAGTGCGTTCATGAGTGCAGCAAGCGTGACGACTGCGGTGCCGTGCTGATCATCGTGGAACACCGGAATATCAAGAAGTTCCTTGAGACGATCTTCGACCTCGAAACACGCCGGAGCAGCAATGTCTTCAAGATTGATGCCACCAAATGACGGAGCAATGTTCACAACCGTGCGAATGATTTCTTCCGGATCTTTCGTGTCCAGGCAGATCGGGAAACCATCGACGCCGGCGAATTCCTTGAACAGGAGGGCTTTGCCTTCCATAACGGGCATTGCGCCGTAAGGACCAATGTCACCGAGACCAAGAACTGCGGTGCCGTCGCTCACGATGGCAACGGTGTTCTTCCGAATGGTGAGTTCGTGCGCGAGGTGCTGATCCTTTTCGATCGCTGTACAAATGCGAGCAACACCAGGCGTATACGCCATAGAAAGATCGTCACGGTCGTTGACAGCAATTCGACTTACGACATCGATCTTGCCGCCCGCATGGATTGCGAACGTGCGGTCTTCCCATTCGAGAAGTTCGATACCGGAAACGGCACGAACAGCTTCGAGCACTTGCTGCTGATGAGCTTCGCTTGAACAGTTGACGACGACGTCTTCGTCGAGCGATTCCTTCTTGGCCTCGAATCCTTCGAGCGACCAAATGTTTCCTCCTACCGAACCAATAGCGGTAGCGAGACGACCGAGTGCACCGGGTTCATTCCCGAGACGGACGCGAAGACGGATGCTGAAAGCGGCGGTAGTTGAGTCGGCCATAGGGCGGAGACGCTACCCGTCAGGCCTATGCCCTCCCCAAGTCGGGGTTCAGGCCCCCAAAGTTGCCCGATTCCGAAAGGTCAAGCGCCTTCGTAGGGGAACCCAAGTTCGGGAGCAGTCACCAGCGCCCGGAACGCAAGCCCTTCGGCTTCAGCCATGGCCTGGCAGGTGCCGCCACGGTCCACCACAACCATCACCATGACCGGCTCGGCCCCGAGTTCACGGGCCACATGCACCGCTTCCATGGGCGAGGTGCCTCGGGTGACGGTGTCGTCGGTGATCACGACCTTGTCGCCCGGTTCAAGAGGGCCGGCAAGACGCCCAGCAACGCCGTGGTCCTTGGCCTCTTTACGAATGGTGAAGGACTTGAGCGAACGGCCACGAGTCGCAGCAACCGCCGCAATTCCGTAAGCCACCGGATCGGCGCCCACGGTGAGGCCTCCGATCGCCGTGACATCTTCGGGGATGAGTTCGAGCGCGAGGTCGGCCACAAGCAGCAATCCGTCGGGTCGACACGCGGTCTGCTTCGAATCGATAAACCATGAGCTTTTCTTGCCTGACTTCAGCGTGAAGTCTCCGGTTCGGACTGAATAGCGAAGAAGGTGATCGATCAGTTGCTGCTTTGTCGCGTCACTCATGCTCAGGAACCTACCGTTCCGCAGCCTCTGAGGGGAGCGGTTTCAAAAGTGTCAGACAATGCGGACAGTGCCATCGCCTTCGACGATGTGTCCGATCACAGTGGCCCGATGTCCAGCGGTGCGAGCAACATCTAGCGCCTTAAACGAATCAGATTCGGGAACAACCACGATCATGCCGACGCCCATGTTGAACACACGCGCCATTTCATCGTCGGCCACCGAACCCAAACGCTGAATTTCATTGAAGATCGGTGGAACGTCCCAAGTACCCCATGTGACCTCAGCGGCCGTTCCGTGCGGGAGCACCCGATTGAGATTGCCGGGAATGCCACCACCGGTGATGTGGGCGACACCGCGGACGTCGACTGCCTTCTGCAACGCAGCGATTGCCGGCGAGAAGATCACCGAGGGGGCAAGCAGTTCATCGGCAAGCGAGTGATGTGCGCCTTCGTAGGCCGGACCATCGAGCGGAAGCTTTGCACGCTCAAGAAGCACGCGGCGTGCAAGCGAAAAACCATTTGATCGAAGATTCTGCGAAGGAAGTCCGATAAGAACATCGCCGGGTGAAATTGTGGCGCCGGTGATGAGCGCATCACGATCAGCAATTCCCACCGCAAAGCCGACGAGATCAAACTCCCCCGCTTTCATTGCGCCGGGATGTTCGGCCATCTCGCCGCCAACGAGAGCACAGCCAGCTTGGCGACAACCGTCAGCCACACCTTCAACGAGTTGATCGATGTGGTCAGGGTCGAGTCGACCTACGGCGATGTAGTCGAGAAAAAAAAGTGGCTCAGCGCCCTGGCACACGAGATCGTCGACACACATCGCAACAAGGTCGACACCGATTGTGGTGAACCGACCCGTTGCTTGAGCAACGAGGGCTTTCGTGCCGACACCGTCAGTTGACGAAACAAGTACGGGCTTCTTGTAGCGAGCAAGATCAAGGGCAAAGAGTCCGCCGAAGCCGCCAATGTCACCAATGACTTCAGGTCGGAACGTTGAGCGAACATGCGACTTAATGCGGTCGACTGCTTCTTCGCCGGCGTCGATGCTGACACCAGCACCGGCGTAGGTCTCGCCTTGGGTTACGTCGTCAGCCATCGTTCTCTTCCGATGAGGTGAAGGAAAGTGCATCTTGTGCCGGAAGCGTGGGCGCAACCTCGAGCGTGTCGGCAAGACCTGTCGTGTTCGTTGATGCTTCCGATGGAAGTTCGAGAATGTGCTTGCCAAGTTCGACAGGAATCTCGACGGGATAGTTGCCGGTCAAGCACGCGTCGCAGAAACCTGCGCCGACAGCGCCGGTGGCTGACACCAATCGATCAAGCGTGAGATACGAAAGTGAATCGACATTGAGATATTCACGGATTTCGTCGACGCTCATGTTTGCTGCGAGAAGTTCTCCGCGAGTGCCGGTATCCATGCCGTAGAAACATGGCCACTTGTAGGGCGGCGATGAAACTCGCATATGGACTTCAGCCGCACCCGCTTCACGCAGCATCGACACCATGGCGCGAGTTGTCGTGCCACGAACGATGGAATCGTCAACCACGACGAGTCGTCGACCAGCGATGTTGTCGCGCAACGGATTCAGTTTCATGCGCACACCGAGGGCGCGCATTTCCTGATTCGGAGCGATGAACGTTCGGCCGATGTAACGGTTCTTCACCAGGCCTTGACCAAATGGAATCCCTGACTTGCGTGCGTACCCCTCAGCCGCAGGAATGCCGGATTCGGGAACACCCATAACCAAGTCAGCTTCGACTGGGGCTTGTTCGGCGAGTTGCTCGCCCATACGAACGCGTGCCTGATGGACGCTTTGACCGTAAAGACGCGTGTCAGGTCGAGCGAAGTAGACGAATTCGAACAGGCAGAGCTTTGGATCGACAGCCGCTGGTTCAAACACGCGCACGGAGCGATAGCCAGTGGCGTCGATGACAATCATTTCGCCCGGTTCAAGTTCACGAACCAAGTGCGCACCGACAACATCGAGTGCAGGGCTTTCAGATGCAAGCACCCATCCGTTATCGAGCTTGCCAAGACAAAGCGGACGGAACCCGTTGGGGTCGCGCACACCAATGACGTGGCCTTCGTCCATGGCCACAACAGAGAACGCGCCCTTTAGACGAGGAAGGATCCCCTGCATCGCGCGTTCAAGTGCACGATGGTCGGAGCTTTCATCGGGATTCTTCGCGAGTTCTGAAGCGAGGAGTTCGGCCATGACATCGCTGTCAGAGCTCACGGTTCCCGGGAGCATGCCGAGTTCATCGGCGAGCTCAGCAGTATTTACAAGGTTGCCGTTATGCGCGATTGCAACGGTGTGCGCACCAACATCGCGGTACACCGGCTGCGCGTTGTGCCACACACTTGAACCGGTCGTGGAATAGCGAGTGTGTCCGATTGCAAGATGACCGGTGAGTGCAGCAAGCGTTCGATCATCAAACGCGTTCGACACCAATCCGGTGTCTTTTACAACTGTGACCGTGGAACCGTCACTGACGGCCATGCCGGCAGCTTCCTGTCCGCGATGCTGCAACGCGTACAAACCCAGGTACGTGAGATGCGAAACCGCTTGACCCGGTGCATACACACCGAAGACGCCACACGCTTCTTTCGGTGTGTCGTCATCAGGGTTTACGCAATCGGTTTCCATGAGTCAGTCCTGCGCCGTTCCGGCACCAAGAGCAGACGGAATGTGATTGGTCCAGGCGTCGACAACTTCGCAAAGCGGAAGATCGACAAGCCCCTTCACGCTGAAGCGATCGCCGCCAGCAACGCCGATGCGTGAAACTGGAACACCGGCTTGTTCGCAGATGTTTTCAACAAGTCCCATTGATTCAGGATCGACGCAGACCACAACACGTGATGGACCCTCAGCAAAAAGTTCAGCGGCATTCGCAACGCGAGCGGCTGTAACACCAATGCCAGACTTCGCTGCCATCTCGGCAAGCGCGACACCGAGGCCGCCACCAGAAACATCGTGAATACCCGCAACGACATCACCGATCACCAATTGGCGAACAACGTCGGCAACCTTCAGGTGATGTGCAGGATCAAGAGTGGGAAGGGTTCCGCCACGATGACCCCGAGCGCGCGCCCAGCGAGAACCAGAAACTTCAGGCTGAGTGACACCGATGAGCATGAGACGACCTTGCTCAACAAGACCAACACCAGGCGGGCGACGATCGAGTGAATCGATCACGCCGAGCATGCCCACAACCGGAGTTGGGTCGATGTCGGTGCCCTGAGATTCGTTATAAAGACTGACGTTTCCGCCGATAACTGGCGTATCAAAGGCGACGCAGGCCTCGGACATTCCGTCGATTGCTTCGGACAACTGCCACATCACTTCGGGATGTTCAGGGTTACCAAAGTTCAAACAATTCACGACCGCAAGCGGGCGAGCGCCAACGCACGCGAGATTCAACAGCGATTCAGCGACCGTGAGTGCGGTGCCCTGGCGGGGATCAACCGCACACCAGCGATGATTGCCGTCGGTAGTGAGAGCAATGCCGCGACCGGTGTCAACTCCAGAGGTGGGGTGCTTCAAACGAAGCACTGCTGCGTCGCCGCCTGGACCTTCCACGGTGTTGAGGAATAACTGGTGGTCGTACTGCGAGAACACCCAGCGCGCATCGGCAAGGAGTTCAAGCAATTCGGCACCGGTATCGATCGACGCGGGCGCGGGTTCCGTGCCCATCGTGCGAGTCGCAGCATCAAAGATTGCCGGCGCAGCAATCGGACGGTTGTAGAGCGGCGCATCTTCGTGCAGTGATGCGGCCGGAATATCGCAAAGGACATCTCCATCGAAACCGTCACGAATACGGAGGCGACCGCCTTCGGGATGTCCGGTGGCGGGGCCATCGGTGACAATGCCGATAACAGAAGAACGAACTTCCCAGCGCGCACAAATTTCGAGCACCTGATCGAGGTCGGCGGGCTCGACAATGGCGAGCATTCGTTCTTGGCTTTCCGAGGTCATGACCTCGAACGGTTCCATGCCTGCTTCGCGACGAGGAATGGCGTTGACATCAACATCCATACCCATGCCACCGCGGCTAGCTGTCTCGCTTGTGGCACACGCAAGACCTGCGCCACCAAGATCTTGGATGCCGACAACAAGACCGGCATCGAGAAGTTCGAGGCAAGCCTCGATGAGGCGCTTTTCCTCGTAGGGATCGCCAACCTGCACCGACGGGCGCTTTTCAGCATCGGTTTCCTCGTCGGAGAATCCGGCGGAGGCGAGAACGCTCACGCCGCCGATACCGTCGCGACCAGTGCTGGAACCCAGCAAAACCGCAAGGTTGCCAACGCCGGTGGCCTGACCGAGCACGAGTCGCTCGGTGGGAAGAACCCCGAGGCACAGCACGTTCACCAGTGGGTTGCCGGTGTAGGTGGCATCGAACACGGTTTCGCCGCCGATGGTGGGTACGCCCACCGAGTTGCCGTAACCGGAAACGCCGCTGATGACGCCTTCGGCAATCCAGCGACTGCGAGGGTCGTCGAGCGGACCAAAGCGAAGCGGATCCATCAGTGCAATCGGACGTGCGCCCATGGTGAAGATGTCGCGCAAAATGCCGCCGACGCCTGTGGCTGCACCCTGGTAGGGCTCAATCGCGGAGGGGTGATTATGCGATTCGATGCGGATCGCTGCAGCAATGCCATCGCCAACATCGACAACGCCGGCATTTTCGCCGGGACCAACGAGTACCCACGGAGCTTCGGTGGGAAGACGCTTGAGATGCACGCGAGATGACTTGTACGAGCAGTGCTCGGACCACATCACCGCAAACATCGCCAACTCAAGGTGGTTGGGGTCGCGGTTAAGGATCTTGCGGATGTCTTCGTATTCGGAGTCAGTCAGGCCAAGGGCACGGTGAATCGCGTCATCCATTGGTTGCAGGCTAGTGCGCCGGAACACCACAATTCGCCGGGATTCGACGTGACCGTTGTCGGTTTCGCGCTGGTGTGATGGACTCAACGCTCATGAGCGACCAGACCTCGGAACCTTCTGGGGAGAAGCCGCGTATCGGTCTTCCTCCCGGCACGATGACGGAGAGCCACAGGCTCGCGCTCAAAGTCGGTCGTGAGCGCGGGCAGATAGTGCGCCGCTACCTGCAGGCAATCGAATCGGCGAAGCCTCGACGAGGTCGCCCAATCACACCTGAGGGCTTGCGCAAGAGCATCGAAAAGATCGACGCCGATCTGGCAACCGAAAAGGACCCGCTCCGTAAGCTCGACTTGGTGCAATCAAAGATCAAGAAACAGAAGGATCTCGAGGAACTCGAATCCCCCATCGACATGGTCGCCCTTGAAAACGAGTTCATCGGCGTGGCCAAGGACTACAACGATTCGAAGGAACTCAGTCCTGAGGCTTGGCTTGAACTCGGCGTTCCGCGCGAGGTCTTACGGCGCGCCGGGATTCTGAACTGACGCAGTTCGTTCAGAATCTGCCAATCAAACTCTGTTGATCAGACAGACAACAGCGAGCGAAGCAACGGCAATCCGTCGGTGCTTCCAAGAAGTTCGCTGGTTGAGCGTTCCGGATGCGGCATAAGCCCAACCACATTGCGACCTTCGTTGCACACGCCGGCGATGTCGTCGACGGAACCGTTGGGGTTCACGACGTAACGCAACACGATGCGATCTTCATCGCGAAGTTGCGCAAGCGTTTCGGAATCGCAGGTGTAATTGCCTTCGAAATGATTAATCGGAATGCTCAGCACTGCGCCTTTGTCGGCGGCGCGAGTCAGCACCGAGTTTGTGGTCTCAACCCGCAACTGTGCAGGTGCGCAAACAAACTTCAGACCAGCGTTCTTTTGCAATGCGCCGGGAAGAAGCCCGGCTTCGGTCAACACCTGAAAACCGTTGCAAATACCGACAACTGGGCCACCAGTAGCAGCGAATTCAGCAACGGCAGACATCACTGGCGAGAAACGCGCGATGGCACCGGGACGCAAGTAATCACCATGCGCGAAACCACCCGGAACGATGACGGCATCGACACCGTTCACCGTTGCATCGCCATGCCACAGAAGTTCAGGCTCGCCACCAACGAGGCGCATGGCCTCGAGCATGTCCTGCTCGCAGTTCGAACCGGGGAAGACGACGACCCCGACGCGTGAACTCACGATGCGACGCCAGCTGGTTCGAGTTCAACAATCGCGTCTTCAATGACGGGATTGGTGAGGAACCGACGACAGAGATCTTCCGCTTCAGCGCGAGCTGACGCTTCATCAGCAGCATCGATTTCAAAACGAATGCTCTTGCCGACACGCACGCCGCTCACACCTGCAAAACCCAGTGTGGGCATGGCTCGTTCGATGGTGGAACCTTGGGGATCAGCGATCCCAGGTCGAAGACGGACTTCGACGTGCACCGAGAAGATCATGCGCCCATGTTCGCACATCGACGCGCGCATGCGACGCAGAACTGTTTCCGGTCGATCGTCACCCGCACCATTCGGCGAATGAACGACCA
>JBIIGP010000290.1:0-2620 GCA_044236415.1 Acidimicrobiales bacterium
CTTGCCCTCTTGCGATTGCGCGTGACTGAACTCCAGCAATCGATCGACACAGCTGACAATGGCACTGATGCCGGAAGTGACTCCGCTTCCTCTTAAGTCGGCCAAGCGCGACGAACGCAGAAGAACGGTTCATCTGGCCCGTTGACCTTTCGGCACTCCGAGACGACAGTCACCGAAACATCACGAAAGGTCGTGATGCGTAGCGACATCCTCAGGAGGAGCCGTGACTCTAACCAGCGATCCCACCCAACCAGCACCGACGATCGCTGTCGATGCATGGTCTGACCCCGTCATTGACCAACTTGGCCACGATCCCCGATCGGCCTATGTCGAAAAGTTTTGGCTCCCAATACTTGGACCTTCATCGGTATGGCTCCTGCGCCGACTCGCCGATGGGCTCGATCGTCACCCTGAAGGCTTTGAACTCGATCTCGTCGATACCGCTCAATCACTTGGGGTGGGCATGCGAGGCGGTCGCAATGCCCCACTACTCCGAACCTTCGAGCGATGCTGCCGCTTTGGCGCTGCGCGCATGCACGGAACCTCAACGATCTCCGTTCGCCGGCGGCTTGCACCTCTCACTCGAGCACAAACCGAGCGGCTGCCAAACTCGTTACGTCACGAACACGACCGGTGGCTGAGCCGGCCGAACGTGTCGCCATCATTCGAACAAATGCAAACACGTGCCCGTTCACTCGCCCTCTCAATGATTCAACTTGGCGAGGACAATCAGAGCGTTGAACGGCAACTCCATCGCTGGCAATTCCATCCAGCCATCGCGCATGACGCGATTCGGTGGGCACTCGCCCACCACCCGCATCGAGAGTCAATGAAAACCACTCCCCCGAAACACGAACTCGTTAACGGCGACGCGGCGTAAACGTTCGGGCTAATTCGAGCAAGGTACGGACGCCGTACCCAGTGCCGCCCTTTGTGGTCTCAGCATCGTCAGCGTCGGACCATGCAGTACCAGCGATATCGATATGCGCCCATGGAATGTTGTCGCCGACGAACTCCTGCAAGAACAAGCCCGCTGTAATCGTGCCACCACCGCGAGACTTCGAAATGTTGCGCATATCGGCAACATCGGAATCGAGGAATGGTCGGTAATCGGAAGGCAAGGGAAGCGCCCACATGCGCTCTCCAGCCGACTCTGCGGCAGATTCGACGTCGTCAAGCCATGCATCGTTATTCGACATCACCGCAGCAATGCGACCGCCGAGGGCGATTTCAACAGCACCGGTAAGAGTTGCGAGATCAACGATTGCATCGGGGGCATCTTCGGTGGCAAGTGACAGAGCGTCGGCCAGGACGAGGCGGCCCTCAGCGTCGGTGTTGAGCACCTCAACCGTTGTGCCATTGCGAATTGTGAGGACATCGCCGGGGCGAGTTGCGTCGCCGTCGCTCATGTTGTCGGTCATCGGCATGTACCCGACGACTTTGCACGTGGGCGCAACTGCGCGAATCGCAGCAAAACAGCCCAGGACTGCTGCGGCACCGCCCATGTCCATCTTCATGGTCATCATGCCGTCGCCGGTCTTAATCGACAGACCACCCGAATCGAACGTGATGCCCTTGCCGACAAGGGCAAGCGTTCCCTTTGGGGCGCGTGGCGTATAGGTGATCTTCACGAATCGGGGCTCGTGAGTGGAACCACGATTGACACCCAGAAGACCACCCAACTTTTGGCGACGGATCTGGGCAAGATTGAGAACTTCGATCGTGAGCCGCTCACGTCGGGCGAGCTTGACTGCTTCTTGAGCGAGCGCAGCAGGCGTGAGGTCGCCACCAGGACGATTCACGAGATCGCGAGCAAAATTCTGCGCTTCGCCGATCTTCAGTCCTTGCGCAAACGCATCGGTTGCGGCCTTGCCAGAGACTCCAGCGACAGTTACAGCACTAAGAACGACGGGCTTTGGATCTGAGCGATATTCGGTAAAGCGATAGGACCCAAGGACGAGACCTTCGGCAAGCGCGCGAATCGAACTTGCCTTCTCTGAAACGCTGCCCGCTTCGATGAGGTCGAGTACGTCGACTCCGATGCGCTTTGACCGAGAACCGGCTCGCACTGCTTGAGCGCCCATGCGACGAAGTCGATTGTCATCAATCGACTTCGATGCACCAACACCGATCACGATCGTTGAGCGCCCCGAGGAATCGGCAACAAACGCAATCTGATCTGCAGCGCCTGTGAAACCCTGCGTGCGAAGTGCAGTGACCGAGAGTCCTCGCGCTTTCAGCGCCCGATCGGAACACTTGTCCGAGGCGACTGCGAGGACGATGGCATCAACTGCAGCCGGCAGCGAGCGAGCAGGAGAAAACTTCAGCGACATAACGACCTCGCAGATAGGTATTAGAGATGAAAGGAACTATGGCTTCACAGAACGCGTCGGCAACGAGGTGCCTTCTTGCCAACGAGCGAGCGTCCAAAGCAAGTCGGAAAGACGATTGAGATACGGCACCACGGCGCTGCCGGGACCAGCCGCAGCGAGACTGTCGCGCTCGGCGCGCCGAGCAACAGTTCGGGCCACATCAAGAAGCGCACCGATGCGATTCTGACCGGGAACTACAAATTCTGTCGGTGGATCGAACTTCGCGCTGGTGGCGTCGATGAGTTCTT
>JBIIGP010000291.1:0-2619 GCA_044236415.1 Acidimicrobiales bacterium
GCAGAAGAGTTCAGCCCAGACGAGGCAGATGTTCTTCGCCGCTATTTTACGAACCTCTACGGCCCTGTATTTGCGCTTGTAAATCTGCCCGAGGTCGTCAAGGGCGCCTTGTTCGCTCGTTACTCGAGATCGCCCAAAAGCCTCCGAAGGCTCTTTCTCGACGAGTTTGTTGGCGAACTCGACATCAGCGGCGACGACTCCATCGATGCCACGATCGGGTTGCGTCGGGCCGAGGAGCTCTACGACAAGGTTTTCTTTGAGTACGGCGATGATTCTGTAGCGCAGCTCGGTGGGGTCCACTTAGCTTGCGAACAGGCCTCGAACCTCCTCACCAAGGTTCTCGAGTGGGGTCGTCTGATGGCCTATCTCGAACAGTCGACGAGGTACATCTCCTACGACGCTCGAATCGGTGGCCGCTACCGGTTCTACCGCCCACCCGAGGTCCTGCAGTCGAGTCTCGGCACCCGTTACGTGGGCGATATGGATCGAATTTTCGATACCTACGCCGAACTCCTTCCCATCGTGATCGACGACATCAAGGAGCGGATCCCCAAAGATCCATCCGACAGCGATTTCGTCTACCGCCAAGCAATCCGTGCAAAGGCATTCGATTCGATCCGTGGGCTGCTTCCTGCATCGTCATTGTCGAATGTCGGTATCTATGGCACCGGTCAGGGCTACGAAATGCTGCTGCTGCGTATGCGGGCGCATCCGCTGCCCGAAGCTCGTACCTACGCCGATCTCATGCTCACCGAGCTCCGTAAGGTTGTGCCCTCGTTCCTGAAGCGTGTCGACCTTGACGACAGGGGTGTCGCCTGGAGCGACTACATGACTAATAGCCGCTCGGCGATGGAGGACATCGCCGGTCGACTCTTTTCCGGCGTAGACGACATTGAACCAGCACCAGTTGTGGCGTTGGTCGATTTCGATCCCGACGCGGAAATCAAACTCGTAACGGCTGCGCTCTACCCGCATTTGTCCCTGCCTGAACGTCAGATCGAAGATCGCGTTCGGGCGATGACGGTCGACGAACGTATCGCCGTGCTCAACGCCTACGTGGGCGAACGTGACAATCGGCGCCACAAACCAGGACGAGCCCTTGAGCGTCCGTCGTACCGATTCGACATTCTCGCTGACTACGGCGCATTCCGAGATCTTCAGCGCCATCGCATGCTCACCATCGATTGGCAGAAGCTCACGCCGTTGCATGGCTACACACGCCCAGCTGCAGTCGACGACGCTGGCGTCGCACCCGTCTTCGACGAGGCGATGCAGCGCTCCGCCTCGCTGTATGAGGCCCTTGAAGAGCGTTTCCCTGCTGAGTCCTCGTACGCGGTGTCTCTGGCCTACAAGGTTCGTTTCTCGATGGATATGAACGCCCGCGAGGCGATGCATCTCATCGAACTCCGAACCACGCCACAGGGTCATCCGGCGTACCGCATCGTCGGCCAAGAGATGCACCGACTGATCGCAGAGAAGGCTGGGCATCACGCCATCGCCTCGATGATGCGGTTTGTCGACCACAGCGCTGAACCGGAACTTGAACGCCTCCAGGCCGAACGGCGGGCGGAAAGTCGCCGTTTGGAGTCCTGACCTTACGTGTCGTTTGTCACCTTTCTTGGAGACTGACCCGAAAGGCACCAATTTCACCCGCGACTGTGCCTATCATCCGCGGCACGAATTACCCCGGCTGCCTTGAGGTAGCCCCGACCTGAGGACTCCATGGCTGACGATCCCATCGACGAAGAATTCGACGAGGCAGAAATCGACGTCGATATCGAGGGAGACGACCTCGAGGGCGAACTCGTTGAAGACCTTGAAGAGGTTCTTGTAGATGTCGTTCTTGATGACGACGAAGAGGATGAAGCGGCAGCCGATGCAGCACTCGCTGCTCGACCCAAGCGTGAAGATGAAGACGACGAGGAAGAGGATCTCAATCCTGACGACGTCGAAGCTGACCTCGACGCAATCCTCAAGGACCGAATCGCTGCGGCCGATGATGACGAAGACGAAGACGAAGAAGTTGTGCCTGAGCCTCGTGCGCCAGCCGACATTGCCGAGGGTGTTACGCCGAAGAAGGCGAACGAGTTCATGTGCACCGGCTGCTTCCTTTTGGTCAATCGCGGTCAGTTCGGTTCCCCCGGAGCAATGCACTGTCCGGTCGGTGAAGCAGCATGTCCTGCAATTGCGCACATCGAATCTGGTGCACTCGATCGCCAGGTGAAAGCTGCCTCCAAGAAGCAGGCACCCAAAGCTCCCGCCAAAGCACCTGCGAAGACTTCCGCAAAAGCAGCGGTAAAGGCCCCGGCAAAGAGCGCAGCGAAACCACCCGCCAAGGCTGCCGCAAAGAAGGCCCCAGCCAAGAAAGCGCCGGCGAAGCAAACGCCAGCCAAGAAGGCGAAGAGCTGACGTGGCCTCCTCGGCGAGCGACTCCGCCGTCGATCCGGTTGAGCAATTGCTCAATCTGTTTCTCTACGCGCCCATCGGACTGGTCTCGAAGGGTTCCGAAGCTCTCCCCGAACTCGTCGAGCGCGGACGTACGCAAGCCTCGAATGCTCGAGTTATCGGTCAGTTCGCGTTGGGTGCAACCAATGCAAAGGCGCGCAAATCTCTCTCCGA
>JBIIGP010000292.1:0-2608 GCA_044236415.1 Acidimicrobiales bacterium
TCGTCGACTCGACACACACCCTTGACCACAAATGGTCCGTCCCACTGCGAACGCAACCACGCAATGTCTTCCCAACTGGGAGGCGGCATGGTCATCCACTCGTAGTACGCACCGAAGAACGCAGGCGGCTTTTGACCGGGATGAGCCATGTTCGGCGCGCTGAGATCGGGAAGCTTGCCGGTCTTGAGATACGCAAAGAGCCACTTGGGCCTCGAAAGCGCTTGCGGCGACAACTTGATCATCGTCTTGAGATCGAGCTTCTCGGGGATCCAGGGGCTGCCCCAGTCGCGACCGTTGGAGAAGGTCCAGTCGAGCGTGAGGATGATGCCCTTCGCGCCGGCGGCCTTTGCGCGCTCGAGGCGCTGCACCATGACGTCGCGGCCACCGCTCCAATACATCTGGAAAAGCAGTTGCGAATTCACCGCAGCAACATCTTCCATCGAGCGACTACCGAATGAACTGAGGCCCATCGGAATTCCCCGGTTTGTCGCAGCGCGAGCAACGGCTACTTCACCCTCGGGGTGAACGGCCTGAACGCCGGTGGGAGAAATGATGACGGGCATCGAAATGTCGAGGCCGAACACCGAGGTGTTCATTGAACGCTCGGCCTGAAGGCCAGCCACATGGGGCGCGAGTCCGAGCTGGTCGAACGAGGTCAGGTTGCCGTTGAGTGACAGACCCTTCTCGGCGCCACCGATGATGGCCCCATAGACCGACTTCGGCAGACGCTTCTCGGCCCGGCGCTGTGCCACGGCAACGGTTTCAAACCACTTGTTGGCCATCTCAACCCTCCCAGAACGAAGGAGAACTCTACCGGGAGGCCCCTATCAGGCCCCATTCGGCGGGTTGGTCACCAGAACAGGTGGTGGCCATCGTCGGAGTTGGCTGGGGTGAGGACCCCGAACTCGGCACGGATCTCGGCCAGCGGCCTTTCTGCCATGGCGAAATGATCAACGCGGGAGAAATCCGCGATGCACTCGCCGCCCCGGGCGATCTCGGCGGCAAGGAGTTCGGCAGCACCCGGTCGGGCGAGGATGCCCTGCTCGGCTTTCACCTTGTTTGAGTCGCCAAAGCCCGCTTCATGCACGATGAGCGAAGCGAGCAGCGCTGAACGATTCACCGAATCATCGGCCATGGCCATGAGAAACGCGCTGAGCGCGACTTCAGCTTCGGCCGTTGTACCGATGCCAGAGATCACGTGAGTCATGTCGTGGCCTACATAGAAGTGGTTCATGTGGGTGGCCTCGACACCAGGGAAGGGCAGGCCGGCAATGTCGTAGAACTCGACGTACGCATGTCCGAGCGTGCCGGGGGCATAGGAGCGCATTTTTTCGATACGGGCGACGAGTTCGGGTTCAGCAGAGCCATCGGGAACTGCGACGTCGCGCAGAGAAGGTTCCATTCGGGCTTCAACACTGCCGTCGAGGAATCGAGCGAAGTCCGCCTTTGCTCGTTCGGTTCCTTCGTCGACCATCGTGCGGAAAAGCGCGGCGTCGGGTCCGGTGATTCCGATTGCTGCTTCATACGCTTCAGCGCGTTCGAGTTGCGCATCGGTGAGTGGGTGACGACACGCCTCGAGTGTGACGACCATTTCCTGGAAATGCCGACGATCGGTTGGTGACTGAATCGCGGCAGCGAGTTGCGCAGGATCAAGCGGCGTTTGCGCGCGCAGATCAAGATCGGGACGCCGCCATACCTGCGTCGCGATGGCTTGCAAAACAACGAGCTGTTCCTCAGTGATGCCCCCTTCGACATCGCACACGCCAAGAAGCCCAGCAACGAACGGTTCTACGAGTTCAGGGGCAAGCGAGAGTGACACAACGTCTCCAAGAGTGAATGACGGTCGCTATCCAATCACAGGCCCGACATTCACTGCGGGCGACCCATAGGATCGGTGCAGCATTCCGAGGGGGAACAGTGGAATCAACACTCGCTATGGCCGAACTGGCCGAACTCATTGCGGCCATTAACGCTGATGCAGACGATGCCCGGTGGAACTTTGTGTCCGACCTTGATCGTGCGTCGTATCGAGAGTTTGCGATGCATTGTCTGCATCATTCGTTGCAGTTCTGGCTCGAGGCTGATCCGTTACGTCCACGCTGGAACCGCTGGTTCATGCCCAACAAAAAGTTGCTCGGCGACAATCCCGACACCGTCTATTACGGAACAGTCATCGACCCCACGAAGTCGTACCGAATTCGCGGCAACATCCAGAACGCGTGTTACACGTCTTTCACTGTTGAAATCGGCACGGCCGGTGGAGCGATGTCGCAAAAGCTCGGTCACACGCTGAACGACAGCGAGTTCGAGGTTGATGCTGCGGGGAACTACGAACTGATCGCTGCTCCGACAGGAAGCGGCCCGAACTGGTTGCGCCTTGATCCCGAGGCCGGGTCGATTACGACTCGCCACTATTTCGAATGGCAACGGTGTGCGGCGCTCGACCCGAGCCTGCATATTCCACTAACGATCGAACCGCTCGACGATCCCGGTCCCCCTCCCGTACCCGATGATGCCGCGGTGGCTGCGAACATTCGCCGAGCCATCACTTTCCTGCGCTCGGTCACGGTCGATTGGGGTCACACTCCGATGCCACCTGGTGCGATTC
>JBIIGP010000293.1:0-2578 GCA_044236415.1 Acidimicrobiales bacterium
AACGTGCCAACACCCTGCGCATCGATTGCCAGCCAATCTGCTGCGGCATGGCCCACAAGGCTGGCGCTGAGCCGAGGACCCTCGATGCGGGCCTCGCTGATCTCTTGGACAATACGGGTGCCTGCTGGGGTGGCTCCGAGCATGTAGAGGCCGTCGGAAGCGACGGCAAGGGTCAGGGTGGCAAAGGGTTGCAGTTCCATCCTTTGATCATTCCATGTCAGTGCCAACGAGAGCGGTTTCTGGGACTTCGGCCATCGGCCACAGGTGTCGATTCGTTCTTGCGCCCCCGGCGTGGGAGCGTGGAGGCCGACCGGAGCGGTCGAGGAGAGCAACTGATGGACGATTTGACCGAGAACACGACCTTCGCCGATCTGGCACTTCGACCTGAATTGGTCGAGGCATTGTCCAGCCTTGGCTATGAAGAACCGACCCCGATTCAGCGTGAATCCATTCCGCCGTTGATCGCCGGACAGGATCTTCTGGGTCAGGCGGCAACAGGTACCGGCAAGACGGCGGCCTTCGCCCTGCCGATGCTCGAGCACCTCGATGCCGAGAACCGCTCCAAGAACCCGACCGGGTTAATCCTCGTCCCCACTCGCGAACTCGCAATGCAGGTTTCTGAAGCAGTCCACAAATATGGACGGGCTCTGGGCGCTCGGGTTCTGCCCATTTATGGCGGGCAACCGATCGGCCGACAGCTCCAGGCACTCAGCCGGGGCGTCGATGTCGTTGTTGCAACGCCGGGTCGTGCCGTCGACCACATCAAGCGGGGAACCATTCCTCTCAAGAACATCGCGATGGTTGTGCTCGACGAGGCCGACGAGATGCTCGACATGGGATTCGCGGAAGATCTCGATGCCATCCTTGGCGCGCTTCCCGCTGAGCGTCAGACCGTTCTGTTCTCGGCAACCATGCCAAAACGAATCGAATCGCTGGCACGACGTCATCTTTCGAACCCCACAACAATTCGGATCGAAGCACCAGTCGTTGCAAAGGGCGATGCACCGAAAGTACGCCAACTCGCATTCATGGTGCCGCGTTCGCATAAGCCCGCTGCACTTGGTCGCATTCTTGATGTCGAGGCTCCTGCGGCAGCAATCGTCTTCTGCCGCACTCGCGTTGAAGTTGATCAGCTCACAGAGACACTCAATGGCCGAGGGTACCGCGCCGAAGCACTTCATGGCGGCATGAATCAAGAAGGACGAGACCGCGTCATGGCACGCGTCCGCAGCGGCAATGCTGATCTTCTCATTGCAACCGATGTTGCGGCTCGAGGACTCGACATCGATCTGCTCACACATGTCGTGAACTACGACGTTCCTTCCGCTCCCGAGTCCTATGTGCACCGCATCGGTCGTGTCGGTAGAGCAGGACGCGAGGGCGTGGCCATCACACTCGCCGAACCGCGCGAGCATCGCCTTCTCGAAAACATTCAGAGAGTGACGGGCGACAAGATCGCCATTGAGAAGGTTCCGACGATTTCCGATCTTCGTAATCGACGCATGGAACTCACCCTCGGAACACTGCGCGAAACGCTGCTTGACGACGATCTCGACCGTTATCGCACAATCGTCGAATCTCTTACTGACGAGTTCGACTTGTTCGAAGTTGCACTCGCTGCCGTGAAGCTCACGCACGAAGCGACGACTGGAGCTGAAGACGAGGTTGAGATTCCCGAGGTCGAGGTTCGCCGCCCGAAGGATCGCAAGAATGACCGCGGTGAGCGGGGTGACCGTGATCGCGGCGAACGCGGTGATCGCGACAAGAAGGGCAAGAAGAACAAGGACCGCTCCATCGGAGTCGATTCAACCCGCTTGTACTTCCCCATCGGACGCTCGGCACAGGTTCGCCCCGGAGACCTCGTCGGTGCCATCACCGGCGAGACTGGTCTCGCCGGCAAGCAAATCGGTTCCATCGAAATCGCTGACAAGTTCTCGCTGGTTGAAGTTCCAGAGAAGTCAGCCGACGACATCATTCGAGCAATGAAGAAAACAACCATCAAGGGCCGCAAGGTTGTCCCGCGTCGAGAGCGTTTTCAACGTTTCGAACGCTGATGAACTGAGCATTCAGCCCTCTACGCTTGCACCATGCCGGACGAAGTCATTCTTCAAACCGTTCCCCTCGGCCTGCACTGGCCCACAATCGATCCGTTTCTGTTCTGCGCGCATCACAACGACATCTATCCCGTCGGCAATTCGCAACTAGGGCCCGATGCTTCACTTGAGGGCCGCAACATCGGATCGGACTTCGACGGCATCGACGGATGGCGCATGTACCACGGGACAGTCGTCCCCGGCTTTCCGCAACATCCGCACCGCGGCTTTGAGACCATCACCTATGTGCGAGAAGGAACCTGCGATCACTCAGATTCTCTGGGCGCCATTGCTCGATTCGGCGAAGGGGACGTCCAATGGCTCACCGCAGGTTCGGGCATCGTGCATTCCGAAATGCTGCCGCTGCGAAATCAATCGCAACCGAATCCGCTTGAACTCTTTCAGATCTGGCTGAACCTGCCGGCTGTCGACAAGATGTGCGACCCATCGTTCACAATGCTCTGGGCTGAACAGGTACCGAAGAT
>JBIIGP010000294.1:0-2569 GCA_044236415.1 Acidimicrobiales bacterium
TGCATGTAGCGCACTCGTTCCATCACCGGAGCGAGTTGCTCGATCTTCTCGGTCATATCCCCTACTGGCATGTCATGACCGGTGTACCAGTGAGAAAAGTCGCCATTGAATCGGATCTCGGGAAATCGCTCCACAAGTCGAAGCGTTCGCCACATGTCTTGGGTCATCGTCGCCCGATGCGTTTCAATCAGAAGCGGAACACTAGAGGATGTACTTGCTTCAAGAACTTCTTCGGCAAGACGATCCATTTCGTCATCGGACTCCATCCCTGTGCCGACCATGAGCGTGCTGCACACGATTCCCTGATCGGCCCACTGCTGCGCGCGCTCAACAAGACCGCCGGGAACGATCCGAATATCGAAGGTCACGGGAACGAGGCCGAGTTCGAGGCATAGCGCAGGATTAGCGCCCTGAATGCCCTGATAACCAGCGGCTTTTGCTTCCTCGAGCACGGCACGCTCGTCGCCAACAGGGCCACTGCTCCACTCCGGAAGGAGCCAGGTGTTTCCCATATTGAGATCACGTCGAAAACTTGGAGAGGTCATGGCAACGTCACGCATTTTCAATGAGTAAAGGGAGTGTGGCGTGACGACGAATGAAAATGCTGGGTCGGCGAACCATTGGATTGTCGGGGTCGACACGGAACGACTTTGTCGACCCGAGAAGCTGTTCAAGCGCAATCCGAGTTTCCATTCGGGCGACCGGCGCACCGATGCAGAAATGGATTCCGCGGCCGAATGCGAAGTGCGGCGCCAAGCGGCGATCTGCATCGTCTGCGGTGTCGGCATCGGTTGAGCCCGGAGCCGGGCGATTCGCCGCGGCCCACATCAACATCACACAACTCTGAGCAGGAATACTGACCCCACCAATTGCAGTATCGACTGGAACATAGCGATAGTGAAACTGGAAGGGGCCGTCCTCGCGCAAGAACGTTTCAATCGCGTCGGGAATGGCTAACGGGTCCTGGCGCAGTCGTTCCTGCAGTGCTTGATCATGAGCGAGTGTTTCGATTGCCGTGGCCATCAAACTTGCAGTGGTTTCTGAGCCGGCAGTGACGAAGACCGTGAGCATGCTGCCCACTTCGTCTTTCGTGACTTCACCTGCTTCGAACATCGCCGCAAAAATTCCAAGGAGCCCTGCTCGACCTTCAGGAGCTTTTGCCAGTTCCTCTTCGAAACGAGTGTGGACAAAAATTCCCAGTTCGAACGCTGCGGTCGCAGCCCTACCCATTCCCTCCATATCGGTCACGCCATCAAGCAGCGATCCCGTCGCAAAAGCGAAATGAAGGACCTGCTCGACATCGTCGGGCGGAAGTCCAAGCAAGGCACAAACGGTTTGAGCGGGTACGGGATCGCTGAACGTGGAAACGATGTCAACCCGTCCAGTTGCGAGCACCGGTTTGAGACAGCCATCAACAATCGCCCGCACAGAGGGCTCGAGTTCGGCGACCGCACCGGGACTCAAATGCGGTTGCACCAATTTGCGATGACGAGTGTGGTCGGGTGGGTCCGCCGTCGAGAACACCTGAATGGGATCGCGATAACTCGAAATACGAAACGTGACCGGACAGCCCGTACCGTCGTCGTGCAACAGGTTGACGATGTTCGACGAAAAGTCATCGGTCCTGCCAACGGCTTCCTTGATGAGAACCGGATCGGAAATCAGGAACGTGTTTTGACCCGGAATCTGCCAGACGGGTGCTTCTTTGCGGAGCAGGTCGTAAAACGCGCGCGGATCATCGAGCACATCTTCACGAAGGAGTGTCTTCGGGTCGCTGAGATCGATGTCCGCGCTCATCACGCCTCCTCGCTCCAACGCGCGAGTTCGGTGCGGAGCCAGCCGTTTTCCCAGAAACTCACATCGCCACCGTTGTCGAGCAAGTACTGATGCGCATTCGCCATCAGCGATCGAACGCGGGCGTTGTCCGATTCGCGTTGTGCGATTGCTTCTCCGAGCTTGATTGCGAGTGGAGCGTTGCCACGAGCAAGTGCCGCTTCCGCTCGATCGAGCGCGGCGTCCGTTCCCGTTAGTGCGAGGAGTTCAGCGAGCGCAGCAGGCGCACTATCGGGATAGAACTCGGTCGTTGATTCGAGCTTGAACCAACCGACATATTCCTCCCAGAACGTGCGAACTGCCCAGGAGACTTTGCCGTAGCCCTGTCCCACTCGAAGTTCTGGCGGAAGTTGGATCTTGTCCATAAGGGTCCAGACATCGGCGCCGGCGTTGAATCCCTTGAGTGATTCCTCGTGCACGTAGACAACTGCGTCGTGGAGACGTTCAAGCGACGCTTCAATCAACTCTGCGCCAACGATGGCTTCGTAGCGTCCGGTGATGAGAATCTCTGGTCGGAGTTCGCGAACAAAACGATTTGTTGCGAGCTGCGGTTCCACGAATCGATACTTATCGCCGCGAATCGTGTTGACGTTCGGGAAGTGCGGAAACAGCGGACCGAACAGGTTGCTGACCAGCGCGATCTTGTGATCCGGAAGCCAGACGATCAAACAATCAGTCGTTTCACCAACTGCGGCAAAGAGATCAACACGCAGTCCATCAATCGTGAGCGAGAGTC
>JBIIGP010000295.1:0-2561 GCA_044236415.1 Acidimicrobiales bacterium
CGCTGCTGTTGTTGTTTCGGGCGAGAAGCTCCGCACGTTGTCAAAGGAACAGCAGAAGCGCGCCGTCAAGGTTTCGGCATCGGTTCTTACGAGCGACCCATACCAAGAGGCATGTCAGATCCTTCCCGACGTCAACACGCTGACTCGTGCAGCAGCAAAGCAGGCGTATGAGCTTGCTGGCGTTGGTCCGGAAGATCTCGACCTCGTTGAACTTCATGACTGCTTCGCAACTGCCGAACTCGTGCACTACGACAACCTCATGCTTTGCACTGAGGGCAATGCCGTTGATTTCTTCCTTTCAGGCGCAACCACGCGTGATGGCAAGACCCCAGTGAATGTGTCTGGTGGTCTTGAATCGAAGGGTCATCCCATCGCTGCAACGGGCATCGCCAACATCTGGGAGATCTGTTACCACCTGCGTGGTGAGGCAGGCGCTCGTCAGATCGAAGGAGCGAAGGTCGGCTTGGCCCACGTCATCGGTCTCGGTTCGGCTTGTGGTGTGCACATCCTCGAGAAGTCCGGACTCTGAGGCCCAGCGACAGCGGGTCGTTCATCGTGAGTTCTCGACTTCCGGCGTCTGAACGTCGCCAGCAACTGCTTGATACAGCGCTGGCGACGTTTGCGCGTCTGGGATACCGAGATGCGGCGATGAACGACATTGCCGATGCAGCCGGCGTGACGAAACCAGTGCTCTACCAACACTTTGCGTCGAAGCGCGAACTGTTTCTTGAGCTGTTGGCTGATGTTGCCGGTCGTTTGCGTTTGGCGGTGCGTGATGCGGTTGCATCATCGGCCACTGTGGGTCCTCGGGCTCAGGTCGAAGCCGGTTTCGCGGCCTGGTTCAACTGGGTCGACACCAACCGTGATGGATTCACGGTGTTGTTCGATAGCGAAGTGCGGCGCGACCCAGAGTTCGCAGAACAAGCAGCGAAGGTTCAACGGCAAATGGCCGACACCGTTGCTGAGTTCATCGTTGCCGAAGGGCTCGACCCTGATCGGCGTCGCCTCTTGGCGTACGGAATTGTTGGGCTGGGTGAAAGCACGTGCCGTCGTTGGCTCGAAAAGGAAATCGATCTCGACGCCGACGAACTCGCAGTGCAGGTCGCTGCTCTTGCGTGGTCAGGCCTTCGCGGACTTTCGCCGAACTAATCGGTCGCTAGCGGCCGTTTTCGAGGTCGTCGCGCTCGGCGGCTTTCACGGCGTATCCGGCGACGATTGCTGGCGCGAGCAGCGCTGAGCCAATCGCCATCAGGATGACGATTGCTGTCACGAGTCCACCGGTGAAGCCACCAAAGAATCCGATGAAGAAGATCACGACAGCTATGGCGAACAACAGATACCCGATTCGCTGGGCCAGCGAAGCGGCATGCGCGATCTGTGCACGGCGCATGCGCACGGGGTCGTTCGAGTAATCGGGCTTTTCGGTCACGGCAACCAGCCTGCCTCATCGAGGAGGTCGGTCAGTACCGACTGCATGACTTCGAGCGAAAGGGCAGACGAGACGACCTCAAAGTTGTGGTCAAGCAATGATTCGTCGGGTGCGGAAATCCATGTCTTGAGGGCGTCAAGGTTGTCGGGGTCGAACCAGATGAATCCGAGCGCTCGAAGTTCCTCAGCAACGAGGTAGTGGCCAACAATTGCTGGTCGGCGATGAATAGCGGCATCGATTGGTGGGTTGCCGAATCCTTCCCAAGTCGAAGGGAAAACGACGACATCGCTCGCGGCGTACATGTCGGCGAGTGAGGTTGAAGGATCGTGAACAACTTTGAGCCCGGTAGAGCGCGCGCTTTCAAGAAGCGACTGCAGTGTGTCGGTGTAGCCCTCTTCAGCCGGGCCCGTGATCCAGTACGTCGCACCGAGTTGTTGTGCAATGTCGATGGCAAGCGGAACGTTCTTGCGTTCGATTGCTCGAACGGGATGCACAAGAACCAACTCGCCCGAGCCAAAGCCGAGGCGGCGGCGTTCACTTTCGCGATCGCCGAGCTCAGCATGCACGTCGAATCCGTTGAGGATGGTCGTCGCGGCGAATCCCCGGTCAAGAAATTGTTGTCGGGTGAGTTCGTTGATGGTGACGTGACGCCACTGGCCACTCGGAACGGCTTCTCGGGGAGGCAGTTCTACGACGTCGGCGTACCGGTCGCGCTGCCAGGCAGGGTCGTGGTGATGCCAAATGGTTGGCTGGCCTTCACGGGCCCGTGCAACTGCGATCGCGGCGGGAAGGTTCATGGGGATGGAGCCAAGGTTCTCAACAACGACGAGGTCACAATCGGCGAGAGCGGCCGAGACGAGTTCACAAACTTGGGTGATGTCGGCCTCGGTTGCCGCTTCAGGACCATGGAGCCCGGCAGACCCATCGGGCCATCGACCGATCGCGAGGTCGGGGAGGAGAATGTCCACATCTCCCTCACCGGCCACGGTCCGAATCTCGAATCCGGCATGATGCAGCGCGTTGATCCACGTATCGGCCACGATGGACACTCCATCGGTACCGCCGAGACGGAACGAAAGCACAGCGCACGTGGACATTGACACCAGAAGGGGACGAGGGTGACCGACGGGAT
>JBIIGP010000059.1:0-10052 GCA_044236415.1 Acidimicrobiales bacterium
ACTCATCAACCCGGCCTATGAAAAGCTCGGCCCCGAGCCCCGCCCTGAAGATTCAGATCGCGACCGAGCCCTACGCGGCGTTCTGTTTGAAGCCCTCGGCGTCCTTGGCGGCAACATCGACGTCCAATCACGCGCTCATGTGATTCTCGACATCGGTGCACTCGAACCGGACCCCGCGCTCGTGGCGGCGTCGGTCAACATCGTTGCCGCGACCGGGACATCCGCCGACTTCGATGAGTTCATTCGCCGCATGAAGAACGCGCCGACACCGCAAGAGGAACTTCGCTATCTCGGAGCTCTCGCTGATTTCCCTGACCCTGACCTCATCGCCCGATTGGTGCGAATGACATTGACAGACGAGGTTCGGAGTCAGAACGCGCCACTGCTTCTCCGCCGGGCACTTTCAAATCGTGATGCTGGCGAAATTGCTTGGTTCTTTGTGAGTTCCGAATGGGAGGCGATCACTACTCGCCTGCCTTCGAATTCGATTGCAAGATTCCTCGAGGGAATCCGCGGATTGTCGAGATCTGGAACCGCAGCCGAAGTTATGGCCTTCTTCGAGACGCACGAGGTACCGCAAGGCGACAAGATCCTCGCTCAGCACCTTGAACGCCTCGAAGTGAATGTTGCACTGCGTCAACGCGAGTCAGAGCGACTTGCGCGCAGACTGCTTCACGATCATTGATTTTGGTTCGATCCGGAACGTGTCCGGGTCAGAGCCACTTCTTACGGCGGAAATAGAGATACAAGAAGCTTGTTGTCACAAGCATCATCCCAAGCGCGCCGTAGTACCCGAACCTCCAGTGAAGTTCTGGCATGTCGGTGAAATTCATGCCGTAGATGCCCGCAATCAAGGTCGCAACGATGAGGATTGCACCCCAGGACGTCATCTTTTTCATCACTTCGTTCATTCGGTTTGATGTGAGGGCAAGACTCGCGTCGACGACATTCCCCATGAGTTCACGTTGCGTATCAATCTGGTCGACGACACGAAGTAGATGATCGAAAACATCTTCGAAGTAGACGATCGATGCTTCTTCAACCCACGGCACCTCGCGGCGGAGCAACGAGAGCACAACGTCGCGCAATGGAACGACCCTGCGACGAAACGTAATCATCGATCGTCGCAGATCCAGAAGTTCCTGCTGAAGTGATCCATCCGACGGAGGCCCGAGGTCAAAGAGAGTCTCCTCGATAGCTTCCAGCGCATCTTCTGCTTGTTCGGCTTCACCGAAGTAGCCATCGACTAATTCATCAAGAAGGCAATAGAGGAGAAACCCGACGCCAGGATCCAGACTCCGAATACGTTCGTAGCGACGTGTGACGTCTGCGATTGCGAACGTTTCGCCGTGATCATTCGTTTCGCGGACAGTCATTAACCAGTTCGGTCCAATAAAGAAATCGACCTCGCACATGTCGCCGTCCTCGGCGCGGGCATAGGCGACCAAAAAAGCATGAAGCGGATACCGGTTGAGCTTGGCCCGCTGGCCGTGTTTTCGAACGTCTTCAATTGCTAACTCATGCAGATCGAGCCCCGTTGCCAGTGCATCCAGATCGTCCTCATCGGGTCCGGTGAGATCGATCCACACCAAATTTGAGGTATCGGCAATCGCAGACACGATCGCTTCAATGCCGCTTACCGACCACGAGGATTCGTCGTTGTAAACCGTTGCGCTCAACATGTCGAGTCAATCTTGACGCGTTCGCTCGAGACGGCGGCATCGCGTTCAGTCGCACTGAACCCGTGGTAACGCCGCTCCCATCGACTGGCAAAACGTTGTGCACCCCAGGCGAGAGCGATCACGAGTACAACAACGCCCAGCCCTCGTAGATGCTGATAACCACTTCCTAATGTCCCCATTGAAACCACCGAAGTTGGCCAAACAAACCAACTCGCAGCGAGACACACAACCAAATATGAAGGGCGGTAACGGCCGAGACCACAGGCGGCAAGCAGTGCGAATCCTGTCACCAGATACCAAGGCCAAATCACGGGGCCGAGCAGAACATAAGCAACCAACATCACACCCGTGGCTTTGATGTATCCGACTCGCGGACTGCGCATCAGCATCACGAACGCAATTACCGCCGTCGCCAAAAGACCGAGAGCCCGGACTCCAGAGGCAAGAAGTTGGCCGTCGACATCTAGTCCGACTCCATTGAGGATCTCAGCGATGCTGAACCCCAACTTGGTAGTCGGCGAATAGGTGTCGTTGACTTTCCCCGTACTCGTGAGAGCGGTGATCCAGCCCGGTCCCAGACCAACAAGCAAACAACCGACGACGATTGCCGCGATCGAAGAGGCAAAGACCGCAACTGTTGTGACAACACGTTCTTTCCATGTGGCAATTGCCCCACGCCAACACCAACCGAGGTACAACAATCCGACAGCAGCGGGAAGTTTCACCGCTGTTGCAGCAGTGATGAGCGCCACCGCCAACTTCTTCTTGTCCCGCTGCGCCGCAGCAAGACCAAGCGCGAGGAAACCGAACATCAGCGCATCGTTATGAGCTCCACCGATGATGTGCAGAACCATGATCGGATTACCAATGCCAATGGCAATTGCGACAGCGGCGGAAAGTCCATTTCCAACAGCGATTAGCCCGATGCCGATTGCCGCCATGATGACGGCGATCCACACGATGACTCGATAGACGTTGATCGCCGCAACTTGGTCATGGCCACCAATCTCAACCGCTGATCGGGCTGCCATCACTGCGACTGGCCCGTACGGCGCTGGTGCGGAACGCCACACCGGATCGGCACCACTCGTAAAATCATTGCGGCCAAGTTCGACAGGCCCTACCGAACTTGGATCGATGCCGCGGCTCGCCATTTCGCCTTGGGCGACGTAGCTATAGACATCGTTCGAAAGAAGTGGTGGACCAAGAGAAACGGGAATCGCCCACAACGCAATGACAGCGCCAACAACGACGACGGCGCGACGCGGATCAGCGATACGGCCAGCGCGATAAACAAGGCCAAGCCAACCAAGACCGAGAAGGATCAAGCCGAGAAGGAACCACATGGTCGATTGCGTGCTGGTTCCCGGTTGAGCGATTCCCGGTATCGACAATCGCCAACTTGGAACGGCCAGGCGCCACCGTGGCGCAGACGCCGCAATTACCGTGGCTCCTACAACTCCGCTCAGTGCACTGAGGACGGTCTGCCACCAACGAGAGCCAGCAGCAGTTTCCGGCTGCCAATGGGACTCGTCTCGCTCTTGGCGAAGTTTTTCATCAGACGGACCAAGGAGGATGGCCCGGCCGCGCTCTGCGAGGCGGCGTAGTTCTGGCGAGGTCGCGACCGCTGTACGGGCACGTTCCAAAGTGGAGGGCACGCGCCGAGGCTAGTGGCGGGTGAGGCCGTTGAAGGGTCTACCCAAGTTGCACGTCAAGCGCATCAAGCAGCGGTTTTGACGGCATGCCCCAACCAGGCTCGTAACCGACCATCTCGCGGAGTGTTTCGGCTGTCCAGCGGTCTTCGAGAATTTCAATCATGTCGGCGTCCACCTTTGCTGGGTGCGTGACCCCGCAGGCCCAACTGAGACGCTCGAGTTCAAACCGAACTCCGGCGAGGTAATTACCGCAGCGAACGCCTTTGTCCTCGGGGTCGAGTCCCCGAGTGAGACGGCGATTCTGCGTCGCCACCCCTGTCGGACAGCGATCGGTATGGCAGCGCTGCGACTGAATGCAACCAATGGCGAAGAGCGCGGTGCGGCCGACGTTCACCATGTCGCAACCAAGCGCGATCGCGCTGAACGCTGCTTCGGGCATACCCAGTTTCCCGGAACCAATGAAGACAATGTCGTCGGTGATACCCGCTTCGGCGAAGGCGCGGTAGACCCGCGTAAATCCCCATCGGAATGGAAGAGCAACGTGATCGGTGAACGCCAACGGCGCTGCTCCGGTGCCGCCCTCTCCCCCGTCGATCGTGATGAAGTCAGGGCCGCGGCCTGTCGCCGCCATTTTTGTTGCGAGTTCCGTCCAAAACTCGCCTTGACCCACTGCCGACTTGATCCCTACGGGCACCCCAGTGACCTCGGCCAACTGTTCAACAAACTCAATGAGACTGTCGACATCGGTAAATGCGGTGTGAGCTGCCGGGCTCTTGCACGCAACGCCAACAGGGATTCCGCGAATTGCGGCAATCTCGGAAGTGACTTTGTTGGCGGGAAGCAACCCTCCGAGACCAGGCTTCGCTCCCTGACTGAGCTTGATTTCAATCGCCCGAATCGGGGCTGACTGCACCTGTTCGATCGCGCGCTCAAGGTTGAAGGAGCCGTCTTCGTTTCGGCAACCGAAGTAGCCGGTGCCAATCTGCCAAATGAGATCGGCGCCGTGAAGATGATGCGGAGTGATGCCACCTTCGCCGGTCGTGTGCAACGCCCCTGCCATTGCACAGCCTCGGTCGAGCGCCTCAATTGCTGCACCGCTCAATGAGCCGAAGCTCATTCCGGAGACATTGACAATTGATGCAGGACGAAACGAATGTCTCCGACCATGCGAAGCTCCAAGAACTTTGGCGCACGGCAATGACCGCGATGGATCGGGATGCGCGGGAGCATCGACTGGGCCGTCGAGCGGAAACATCGACTGCTTGATGATCGTGTAATTGCGCGATTGGTCAAGATCATTGTCGGTGCCAAAACCAAAATAGGCATTCTGCTGTTTGGCTGTTGAGTACACCCACCGACGATCGTCACGACTGAAAGGGCGTTCTTGATTGTTGTCTGTGACGATGTACTGGCGAAGCTCCGGACCAACCGCCTCGAGGATGTAGCGCAGATGTCCGATTACAGGGAAGTTCCTGAGAACCGCGTGCTTTCGCTGCAAAAGGTCGTAGACCGCCAGCAGAACAAGGAGCACAAAGATGACGAAAAAAATGATGAGCACTACTGACCACGACATAGGCGAAGCCTACGGGTCAGTTGCGCAACTGGTTGGTCAGAGAAGGGCGAGGACCAGCCCAGCTTGGCCGAGGTGATAGGTGACCATCACGATTATTCGGCTGCGGGGGAATTCGTTGAGGAACCGGGTCCAACCCAACACTGCATCACTCGCGCCGAACAACAAAGCTCCGGTTATGGCGAAGAATTGTCCGGTTCCGATCGCCGCAGCGACCATCAGCGAAATGACCGAGATATATGCAGCAACTGGACCCGCCATCGTCTTGTCGACTCTCGCTGCCCCTTGAACGATCCGCCGGCCAAGAACGACCGCTACCGCAGTCATCAGCACGACACCGACGACAAATCCAGTGAGCGAGATACCAAGCGACAACAACGCGATCACATAGAAAATGTGCGCAACAAGAAACGCTCCGAGACCAGCGATGAACAAGTCCTTCGGGAGCATCAGGGCTATATCGCCGATCATCGACAGCACGAGCCCGATTACCAACATCACTCGCGCAAAGTCAGAGGATGGATCGATCGACAACGCAACCGCGATGAGGAAAACCATCACGAGCGGTTTGAGGAGGTATTCCGCGACCCGGTAGTTGTTCGCAACTGCGATCCAGTCGCTGACAGCCACGACGGCGGTCAGCGAAAGAAGAAGAAAAGCGATCGCGGTCATCGGTGTCTCACGGCGCATCCAGCCTTGGGAGAACCAGCGCCATGCTGTCGGGGCACACTGAACGCCCAACGAGCCATTCACGGACGCTTTCCATCGGAACCCAAAGCGCTTCCGAGATTTCGTTGTCTGCGAATTCGAAGGGACCCTCAGTACGTGCCTGATAGATCCGGGCAACTTCGCGAACGTCACCATCTTCGAACGAACCCTCGCCGAGATACGCGAGTTCGGCAGAGATGCCCAGTTCCTCTGCCAGCTCCCGAGCAGCCGCCAACTCCCACGCTTCACCGGCGGCGACCACGCCACTCACCGCGATATCCCAAGCGTCGGGCCAGAGGTCTTTCCAAGATGCCCGCTGATGAATGAGCAACTCATCAGCATCGTTACGAACAACCACGAAGACAGATCTGTGAAGAAGATTGTTTGATCGCATCTCGGCACGAGTCACTGTCCCGACAACTGTGCCCATCTCATCGATCTGATCAATGAGTTCTTCGCTAACAGCGCCGTCACTCATCAGAGGGTTGCCGCTCGTTCACAGGCTTCTGAGAATGATGCGCCTTCTTCAAAGAGTGCTCGGAGTTGGACGACGTGGCGGGGGCGATTCATTCCGAGCACGCCGGTGAGACGATCACCATCGCCGTAGAGCGCGACGAAGCGAAACTCCTCGGTGCTTCCGTGGACGACGACACAAGTGTCCGTCGGCATAGGGCGACCAGCGAGCTGAATTTTGCGGTCGTATTGATCACTCCAGAACCACGGGATCGGATCGAAAACAACTGGAGTTTCGCCACTTGCCTCTGCCAGCAACCGTCGGGCTGCGGCTTCACCACCGGCAATAGCGGTTTCCCAATGCTCGACGCGAAGCATGCGCCCAAACCGAGCGCTCGGGTATCGGGCGATATCGCCTGCAGCAACGACGCCTGGAGCAGCGAGGAGCGTGTTGTCACAAACAACGCCATCGTCGAGCGTGAGCCCCGAACCTTCGAGCCAGTCAACGTTGAGCGTGACGCCGATTCCGACGACAACGATCTCGGTTGCAATCGTTGTTCCATCAGTCAGTGCGACTCCGACGACCTTCTCGACACCATCGACAGTCTCGGTTTCAAGTTGCAGAACGCCAGTGCCGAGTCGAAGGTCGACGCCGTTTTCGATATGCACCTGCGCACACACTCGTCCCATCTCGGCGCCAAGAATCCGCTCAAGCGGTAACGGCATGGCCTCGACAAGAGTGACCTCGATGCCTCGCTTACGACAGCTCGACGCGACTTCAGCACCAATAAACCCTGCGCCAATCACAACGACTCGTGAAGGACCAGCTTCGAGTTCCGCTCGCAACGCAAGACTGTCAGCCAACGTGCGAACAACATGAACACCTGTGATGCCGGCCGAGTCAGGCAACCGGCGAGCAGACGCACCGCTCGCGATCACCAATGAATCGAATGCCGTGTTCGCAACTGTCCCATCGGCGCCTTCAAGTGTGATCTGACGTGCGCCCAGGTCGACGGCCTTGGCCCGCACCCCCAGACGGAACTCGAGGTCGAGATCCTCCTTGCCTGCCGGTAGGAGAATCTTTTCGGGCTCCCACTCGCCGGTAAGCATCTGCTTCGACAACGGCGGTCGGTCGTAGGGTCGCTCGGAATCCGCGTCGACGACGATGATCGAACCGGCGTGGCCCTGAAGCCGAAGGGTTCGAGCCGCGTTGATGCCAGCAAGAGACGCGCCGACGATGACTGTGGTGGAGTTCATAAATCAGATCATGCACAGAGCGGCGAAAATCGCCGTTTGGTGCTCAGTCTTCGGCGATGGAGATGGCCTGCTTGGGGCACCGCTGCACTGACTCTTCCATCTTGGCGCGCATGGACTCCGGCGGGTTCTCGTCGAGGACGTAGAGGAAGTCGTCGTCACGAACCTCGAAGATCTCTGGGGCGATGCCCATACAGACGGCGTTGCTTTCACACAGATCGAAATCGACCACGATTCGCATGACGGTCCCCTTCTCAGAGCGATGACAATTAATGGATCGGGGGCAAGCGCCTCCGTACTGCCATCTTGCCCCATCTGCCACCGTCAGGGCGACGAGGGCCCCGATGACGTGACAGATTGGTAGGCATGACTGAAATTGCTCCCCTTGAAGGAGTCCGCATCATCGAGGCTTCGATGCTCGGACCCGCCGCTGTCACTACCAATCTCGCCGAGCTCGGCGCCGACGTCATCAAAGTCGAAGCCCCTGGGGGCGACTACGGCCGTCAGATGACATGGCCGATCGTCGAAGACACCTCGCTGCTCTTCCTCCACTGCAACCGAGGCAAGCGTTCGATCGTGCTCGACCTCCGGACCGAAGAAGGCGTCCAAACATTCAAGGAACTCGCCGCCGATGCCGATGTCGTTGTCGAGGCCATGCGCCCGGGAGCGCTCGCTCGTCGCGGCCTTGGCTACGAAGACCTGAAGGCCATCAACCCCAAAATCGTGTTCATGACGATTAGTGGCTACGGAATGACCGGGCCGTATCGCGATCTGCCGAGCCACGGAATTGCCTACGACACGTGGGCAGGCATCATCGAACCGGCCTACGACGAAGAGGGCTACTGCTACATCCCGCCGCATATCTCAATTGGCATCAACGCTGGGCCGATGTTCGGTGCGCTGGGCATCCTCGCGGGAATCATCAAGGCCCGCGCCACAGGCGAAGGTTGCTACATGGAAATTGCGCAGTCTGACGCCGCAGCTGCGTTCGACTGGTACCGCAGCGAATCATTCAAGGCGTACGAACGACCGCAATCGGAAGTCACCGGAAACAAGGCCGATAACTACGAACGACGAGCGCCAGGCACCGCTGGCATGAAGGAGGGCGTCCGCTATCAGATGTACGAAACCTCTGACGGACACATCCTCTTCATGGCGTCGGAACAAGAGTTCTGGAAAAACTTCTGCAAGGGCGTTGGACGCGACGACCTCTTCGAGAAGTTCCCTGGCTCCAAATACGCCGACCATGCTCGCGGCAACCGCGAACTGCTCGCCGAGCTCACGAAGATTTTCAAGACGAAGACCTCGCAGGAATGGATGGACTTCGGCGGCGAATGGAACACACCGCTTGCTCCGGTGAACACTCCATCAAACATGCAGGACGATCCTCAGTTCCAGGACCGTATGCCTTGGATTCCGAAAGAGATCCTTGGCGCCGACATGTTGCCGAACCCAGTAAAGATCATCGGCGGCGAACTTCCGATTCCTCGCAAGGCGCCCGAATGCGGACAGCACAGCGATGAAATCCTCAGCGAGGTTCTCGGCTACGACGCAGCTCGAATCGCCGAACTGCATGAAAAGGGCGTCCTCGGCTGAGTCCGCCTGACGAGCTTCTCCCGCCATCGACCGATGTTGTGGCGGGAATAACGCCGGCGCGTCATGTCTCGCGTCTGCGAATCCTTGGTCGCGTTGTTTTTCTCGCCGTCATGGCATTCGCGTTCTATGGACTCGCACCAAGACTGCTCGATATGTGGGACCAAATTCCACAACTTCGAACAGTCAGCATTTATTGGTTCGTTGCCATTCTCATTTGTGAGGTTGGTTCCTACGCGTGCGCTTGGGACCTCACTCGCATCGCGCTACCGCGCGTTTCGTGGTTTGTCGCAGCCACAGCGCAACTCACTTCGAATGCGGTCGCCAAAGTTGTTCCGGGAGGCGCAGCCATCGGGGCAGCCACGGGTTTCAGAATGTTGTCGGTCTCTGGAATCGACAAAGGTTCCGCTGGGGCCGCACTCACGGCGACGTCAATCATTTCGAACGGCGTTCTGCTCTGCCTCCCAATGGTTGCCCTTTTCCTTTCGATCCTGGGCGCTCCCATCCCAGACGGAATGATCCATGTCGCGTGGGGCGGAGCAGTGCTTGCCGTCGTTCTCTTCGGCTTCACGTTCTCGCTCGTTCGTTTTGATCGACCAATTCACTGGTTTGCCAGGACCATCACTGCGATTACGGGATGGATCAACAAGCGTCGTGGCCGAACTGGCGGACCGACGGTGGAAGGCATTGTCCGCCAGCGCGATCAAATGGTGAGCAGCCTCGGCGCTCGATGGCGCGCCGCACTCCTCGCCGCTGTTGGCAACTGGCTGCTTGATTACTTCGCGTTGGTCTGCGCTCTCAAAGCTTGTGGCGTAGACCCTCGTCTGAGTTTGGTATTGCTTGCCTACGCGGTTGCGGCCGTGCTCGGCATGATCCCAATCACTCCGGGTGGCGTGGGATTTGTCGAAGCCGGCCTCACCGCCATGCTCGTGCTTGCTGGCGTTCCTAGCGAGAAGGCACTCCTCGCCGTCCTCGCCTACCGCATCGCCTCCTACTGGTTGCCATTGCCCGCCGGCCTTGGGGCCCATTTCGTTTTTCGCCACCGATATGGCAAGAAATCGGCCCTGACAGAGGCCGACGCCACCCCCTCTTCCTGACCCGATTCAACCGGACCGGGGAAAGTTGCTCACACATTGG
>JBIIGP010000296.1:0-2535 GCA_044236415.1 Acidimicrobiales bacterium
CACAGTCTCATGGACAGATCTGCCAGTGCTCTACACCACGGTGCGAGATGCGATTGCAGCAACTCCAGGCATCATCTCTTCAACGGCACATCTTTCGCATTCCTATTCCGACGGCGCGTGTTTGTACTTCACCTTCGCAGGTAAGGCCGCGGCCGAAGGCCCCGACGCAATCGAAGAGATGTACATGTCTGCATGGAACGCTGGAACCACCACCGCTCTCGCACACGGCGGTTCGCTCAGCCACCATCACGGAGTTGGACTCAATCGAGCCCGATTCATGAGCGCAGCGCAGGGCGAAGGCGCGACCTCGGTCTTGCACGCCATGAAGAAGGCGCTTGACCCGAACGGCATTCTCAATCCGGGCAAGCTCGGGATGCCGACTGCATTCGGTGATCTGCCCGAGGGATTTAGGAGTGAGCACTAGATGGGCGCCTTCGATCGTCGGAGCATCCTCGTCGGAGCATTCAACGGATTGTTCTTTGCTCTTCCCGCAGCGATTCTTCAACGCACGGTTTTCTCAGGCACTGCTCTTGCCGGAGTGATGTTGGCAATCGTGTTCTTCGCCGGTGCGCTTGCTGGTTATGCGGCAGCTCGACCGCTTCCGCCGCGCGCCCTCCCCCACGGTGCTGCCGCAGGCGTTGTCACATTCTGTGGCGCCGAAATCGTGTACCTGATCGCAACACGAGACTTTTCCGAACCTCTGGGCCTGTTGCTCGGCATCATTCTGTTTGCGCTTGTATTCGCCTCACTCGGAACAATCGGTGCGATGGTCGCCGTCTCACGTGGAGCAAGAACGAAATGAGCCTTCTCGTTGTCGACATCGGCACCTCTGGCGTTCGTTCGGCAATTGTTCACCCGGACGCAACCATCGCCGTTGAGCACCGCCGAGAGGTTCTGCCCGACACGCCCGCGCCGGGACTCGTCGAGTTCGACGCAACTCGCATGGCCGCAGCCGCACTCGATACGGCTCGTGCCGCTCTCGCACAAGCTGGTCCGGTCGAGGGCATCGGCATCGCCACACAACGCGCGTCAACCATCGTTTGGGATCGAGCGACTGGTGAACCAGTGGCCCCCGCACTCGGCTGGCAGGACCTCCGCACTCTTGGCGACTGCCTTGTGCTGCAGGCAGAAGGGCTGCGCTTCGCCCCGAACCAATCAGCAACCAAGATCAAGCATCTGCTCGACAACGCCGATCCAGATCGTCGTCGCGATCTGTGCGTCGGCACCGTTGACTCGTGGATTATTTGGACACTCACCGAAGGTGCAGTGAATGTCACCGATGCGTCGAACGCTGCGGTAACGGGCTTGTTCTCGATTGAAACGCTCGATTGGGACGACGCCCTGCTAGCCAAACTCAACATTTCCCGATCCGCAATGCCGACGATCGTCGATTCAAGCGGCCCAATTGCCCCTGCCACTGCGTTAAACGGTGCACCAATGATTTGCGGTGTCGCTGGGGACCAGCAGGCCTCGCTCATTGGTCAAGGTTGTGTGCGTCCTGGACCGGCAAAGATCACATTCGGCACCGGAGGAATGCTCGATCTCGTTGTAGGCCCTGACCGTCCTGCATCTGCCGTTCGGAGCTCATCAGGAACCTTCCCCATCGTTGCCTGGAAACGTGGAAGCGAAACCATGTGGGGCATCGAGGCAATCATGCTTTCGGCAGGAACAAACGTTGAGTGGCTGCGCGACGACCTCGGCATCATCGATTCAGTGGCCGCATCACACGACATTGCACAGCAGTGCGCCGATACCGAAGGCGTTGTCTATGTTCCCGCACTTCTCGGCCTCGGAACTCCTAACTGGGATTATGGCGCACGCGGCACACTGCTCGGCATTACGCGCGGCACCGCTCGTCCGCACATTGTTCGAGCAGTCCTTGAAGGTGTCGCTCAACGCGGCGCCGACCTTGTCGATGCCGCCGAAGCCACAACTGGCCTCACTATTCCTTCTCTGCGGATTGACGGAGGAATGAGCGCAAACCCGACATTCACTCAGGCGCTTGCCGATGCAACGCAGCGCACCGTCGAAATCTCGCCGGTACTTGAGGCCACAACTCTCGGTGCAGCCTTCCTCGCCGGACTTTCGGTCGGCACGTGGGGTGGACTCGACGACATCGCAGCAACTTGGAAACCCTTGCGAGTCGTTGAACCCGCAGGTAATGCAAACCGCGAACGGTGGGCATCGGCAATCGAACGCGCAAGTGGTTGGCATGCCGACCTTTCAACATTCGACTTCTAAGTTGGTGAACCAATGAAACGCAGATCGGTCGCCAAATTCTTCGGAATCGCTTTATTCGCGCTCGGTGCCATGGCCGCCACATCCTGCGGAACAGACTCAACATCATCTTCAGGTGAGAACCCGCCAGCGGTCGCCGCGACCATCCACATCGCAGACGGAAAGTTTGAACCACGAAAAATCGACATTGCGGTGGGTGGATCAGTCACGTGGATCAACGACGATGTGGCCTCACACAACGTGAAGTTCCTGGAACCCAGCACGTTCAACTCCGGGATCATTAAGCCTGCTGCCACC
>JBIIGP010000297.1:0-2533 GCA_044236415.1 Acidimicrobiales bacterium
CATGCCGCCAGTTCCGGCTGCGGTGATGATGTGCGAAAGGGCGAAGCTTGTAAGCGAAATATCGGCTCGGGTGCCCGTTGACGTTCCGCGTAATGTTTGGCCGAGAGCGTCACATGAGTCTTCGATCACCAAAAGGTTGTGGCGGTCGGCGATTTCGCGAATGACATCCCAGTCGGGGCAGTTGCCGATGAGATTGGGAGCAAGGATCGCGCGCGTCTTCGCTGAGATCATTTCTTCGATGCGATTGACATCAATCTGAAACGTGTCAGGGGTGACATCGACAAAGACCGGCACTGCGCCCTTACGGATGACGGGTGCGACGTCGGTTGAGAACGTGACCGAACTCGTGATGATCTCGTCGCCGGGTTGGAGGTCGATGGCTTCATACGCGAGGTACAGCGCCGAACTTCCGGAGTTGCACATGACGCCGCGCTTCTTTTCGAAGAGATCGGCTACCCGGCGTTCCATCGCTTTGACGTTCTTGCCAATGCGCATGGCGGTTGGACCACCGCGAAGAACTTGAACAACTGCGTCGATTTCGCGGTCGTCATGGACGGAACCGGCGTAGTCGATTCGGCGGTCGCTGTTGATGCGGCTCATGGGTGCTCCTTGGTGGTGAATGAGTCAGTGCGGATTGGGGTCAAGCGAAGGTCGGTGACGAGGCGGTCGATGAGACGAACGAGTTCGGTGCAGTCGTGTTCGCTCCAGTTGTCGAGGACGTCAGTCATTTGCTCAACTCGTAACGCCACGATGCGGTCATGTGTGCGTCGGCCCTTGGCCGTGAGTCGAGCGACGGCAAGACGAGCGTCGTCGGGGTCGGTGCCGCGCTCAACAAGTTCTGCGTCTTCCAACACGCGTACCTGGCGGTTTGCTGCAGCAGGGTCCATGGAGCATCTGCGAGCGAGTTGCCCCATCGGTAACTCACCGGCGTCGGCGAGCGTGCGGAGAATGGCGTAACCAGCGCGGGTGACCTCGACGCCGATCGCAGCGGTTTGGCGATGATGAATCGCCCGGTTCACCGTGAGCCGAAAGAGACGTTCGAGAGAGCGTTCGGTTTCGGCGACGGACTCCGCAGCGGGCATGGCCGAACCGTAGGGAAGGTCTTGGACTATGTCAAGGTTCCTCGGAGCGGGCCAACCTGCGTAAGACTCACCAAATGGCAACTGACGTTCAAACATCTGAAGGCATGCCCGCAAAGGCCGGCATCATCCTCGCCACGCTGATTGGGGTGGCCACCGTTGCCAACCTCAACCTGGCAGTGGCGAATGTGGCACTGCCCGACATTGGCCGTCACTTCGACGCGTCGCAGACCGCGATCAATGCCGTTGCTGTCGGCTTCTCGCTCGGTCTCGCGGCCACCGTGCTGTGGCTTGGTGCACTTGGCGACCGTTACGGACGGCGGATGATGTTGCTGCTGGGCATGGGATTGTCAGTGCCTGCCTGTGTGATCGCCGGTTTTGCTCCGAGTATCGGCGTGCTCATCTTTGCCCGAGTTCTTGGCGGAGTGGCAGCTGGTATGGCATTCCCGACCACTCTGGCGCTCATCACGGCACTTTGGGCTGGTTCACATCGCACGAAAGCGATCGCATTGTGGTCCGGAATCGGTGGAGCCATGTCTGCTCTCGGACCTCTCGTTGCTGGAGCGCTGCTTCTCCATTTCTGGTGGGGATCGGTCTTCCTCATCACCATTCCGCTCGCAGTCATCGGTTTTATTGCGGCATGGGCCTATGTCCCGGCGCACGTCAACGAGGACGACTCTCCGATCGACAACCTCGGTGGTGTGCTTTCTGTTGTGATGGTGGCCGCCGCAGTAATTGCGATCACGCTCGCCCCCGAGCCAGGAGCGGGTACCGCTGCGCTCATCATCGGGCTTGTTTCTGTCGCTGCGGTTGGTGCGTTTGTCTTGCGTCAGCGCCGAGCAGCATTCCCGCTCTATGACCTGAAACTCGCAGGACGTCGCACGTTCTGGGTCGCGGCAGTGGCCGGCATGTTGGTTTTCGGCGCGCTGGTTGGAGCAATGTTTATTGGTCAGCAGTATTTGCAAAACGTGTTGGGCTACACGACATGGCAGGCTGGACTCTCGATTCTTCCCACGGCGGCGTTCATGGTTATCGCTGCTCCAATTTCGGCGCGAATCATTGAACGTCGCGGATCTCGTGACGCTCTGCTCGCTGGATTCGTATCGGTGGGTCTTGGTTTCCTTGTGATGCTGTTGCTTTGGAAACAAGACACGCCGTTTGTATTCGTCGGTCTTGCCTATTCTCTGCTCGGTATCGGTGTCGGTATCGCAGGTCCACCGGCATCAAAGTCCCTCACCGAGTCGGTGCCAGTTCCCCGAGCGGGAATGGCATCAGCTACTGCCGACCTTCAACGCGATCTTGGTGGGGCAATCCTTCAAGCGATCCTCGGGGCTGTGCTTACAGCGGGGTACGCGAAGGCGTTCACCAAACAGATTGCAGACGCGCCGACGTCCGTTACTGATTCGGTGACCACGCAACTCACAAAGTCCTTTTCGAGCGCTGAAAATATTGCG
>JBIIGP010000003.1:0-32588 GCA_044236415.1 Acidimicrobiales bacterium
CGCCACTCGTGAAAATAATGTCGCCTGGTTCGGCTCCAACGAGTGCGGCAAATTCCTCACGAGCGTCATCGACAGCGCGACGGGCATCTCGAGCGAACCGGTGGGCACCCGATGGATTAGCGAATCGCTCGGAAAGGAACGGCAGCATCGCCTCAATCGCTTCAGGGCGCATTGGCCCTGTCGCAGCGTGATCGAGATACGACGTCATGGCTCAAGGGTACCGGTGGGCTGACATCGCCATCACGGGCAGACTTCTCGGGTGACCACCAACCCCCCGAGCGACCCCAGCACCTATGGCCGGTCTTTCGCCGACGTCTACGACGACTGGTACGCAACCTCGTTCGAGACCGACGCCGCCGTTCTGGCTTTGACGCACCTCGCAGGTGGTGGAGCTGTCCTCGAACTTGGCGTAGGGACAGGGCGACTCGCTCTTCCCCTCGCTCAGTGCGGCCTGCGAGTCGTCGGACTCGACGCGTCACAAGAGATGCTCGATCGACTCCAGCTCGCCGACCCGACTCAGATGGTCATCCCCGTACTCGGAGATATGGCCGATATCGATGGCTCATTGCGAAACGCGAGCTGTGACCAACATTTCACGCTCATCTTCTGCGCGTTCAACACACTGCTGAATCTGGACAGTTTCGATGCACTCGGTCGCTGTTTTCGAGGATGTCAACAAGTCCTACTCCCCTCCGGACATCTTGTCGTCGAAGCATTCGTACCGATTGATGAATCAACGATCCCCCCTCAGTCGCTGTCGCCCGCACGGGTCGAAACCGATGCCGCAGTCTTCATTGAAACGTCCTATGACAGAGAACGATCGCGCCTTGTTGGGCGCCACATTGAGGTTCAAGCGGGTGCAATCACCGTGCGGCCGTGGTCAGTTCTCATCTGTGGGCCCGAACAACTTGACCATGCTGCCCATGCCGCAGGTTTCGTGCTCGTCGAGCGCCGAAGCGACTGGAACGGCACACCATTTACCGATGAGAGCGCCACCCACGTTTCGATCTACGCCCCGACCGCGTGATTTGAGCCGTCGCTCTCTACGCTGGAGGAATGGCAACCATCAAGGTCAGCACCGTTATCGACGCAACTCCCGACAGGGTCTGGGCCGTGGTTGAAAATGTCGCCGATCACGTCGACTGGATGCACGATGCCGTGGCGATCCGCTTCACCTCGCCCACAACCGCCGGCGTGGGAACCACATTCGATTGCGATACCAAAGTCGGACCGTTCCGCCTTACCGACAAAATGGAAATCACTGAATGGGAAGATGGCACGACCATCGGTGTCCGCCATGTCGGAATGGTGACCGGAACCGGCGCCTTCACGATTCTGCCGGTCGGCGAACATCGCACGGGTTTCCAATGGAAAGAATCACTTCGCTTTCCGTGGTGGATGGGTGGCCCGATTGGCGCCGTTGTCGGTGGTCAGGTTCTCAAACTGATCTGGAAGCGGAACCTCAAAGAACTGAAAACGATCGTCGAAGGTCCCGGGTCAACTCACAACGCGTGACGCTGCGACCAGACAACCGATCCACAAAACAGCGGTGACGCCAAGCGCTGCCATCGTGCCGGCCCAAGGTGAGCGCACCGCTCTGTCGAGCGCAAAGACAAGTGCTCCGACAGCAACGCCGATGATGAGTCCGCCGATGTGCGCGCCAATGGCAATACCCGGCACCGCGAACGTCAGCAGAACGTTGATGACAACGAGACCACCGATGCCATTACGCCATACGTCGATGCCCGAGCGGCGCTGAGCGATCACTGCAGCACCCATCAGGCCAAACACTGCGCCGGATGCACCGACGGTTCCAACCGTGGGCGAAACAAGAAGTGCTCCAAACGAGCCGCCCACAAGACAGGCGACATAAAGCGCAGCAAATCGGGCTCTACCGAGAAGTGGCTCAAGCTGTTTGCCGAGCAAGTACAGCAGCAGCATGTTCATTCCGAAATGCAACAGACCTGAATGCAGGAAGCCTCCGGTGATGATGCGCCACCACTCTCCGTACGCCACGCCAAGGAACTCCACGGTCGCGCGATTGCCAGAGAACGAGTACATCGCCCCCTGGCCGAGTGTCATTCCCTGCTCGGTCGCTCGCCCCCCACCGTTGAACAATGATCCGCCGGTAGCAACAACTGCAATGAGGCCGAGCACATTCAACGCAATGAGCACTTCAGTGACAATCGGCCGACCGTCACGTAGCTCACTGAAACGAATCACCGGGGATTTTTTCGCCGCACCCTTGATGCATTCCGGACATTGAAATCCAACAGATGCGGTTGTCATGCATGTGCCGCAAATCGGACGGTTGCATCGCTGGCAACTCACACCCGCTCGATTGTTCGGGTGTCGATAACAGGTCGACATTGGTTGCGTCATTGCAACTCAACTCCCAAGAACTTCAAAACACTTACTGAAGGACTCATCGTCCCGTGAACCGTGCTTTCCCCGGCCCGTTCTCGAGAAATGAAGCGACACCGATTCGTGCATCGTTCGTGCCGAACACCTCGACGAACCCGTCTTGTTCGAGCTCAAGGCCATCAGACAGCGAACCCTCAAGACCTCGATCAATCACACGCTTGGCGATCGCGTGCGCTTGCACGGGTCCAGAAGCGAACGAGGCTGCGAGTTCAAGTGCTCGGCTCTCAAGTTCTTCAGGTTCAACGACTTCGTCGGCGAGTCCGATTCGGAGTGCTTCATCAGCACGAACCTGGCGCCCACTCAGAATGAGGTCCTTCGCACGCGATGGACCGACAAGGCGAGCCAACCGTTGCGTTCCGCCACCCCCGGGAATAATGCCGAGGAGGATTTCTGGCTGTCCGAACTTTGCACTTGTTGAGCACACACGCAGATCGCAAGCAAGCGCGAGTTCGCATCCACCACCAAGTGCCGGACCAGCCACTGCAGCGATGACCACTCGTGGAATCGCTGCAACCGCGTTGAGCGCTTCCAGAAAGAGCCGACCGATCGATCGGGCCTCATCAGGACCTGCGAACTCAGAGATGTCTGCGCCCGCCGCGAAGATTCGATCACTCCCGGCAATTACGACAGCACCGGGAGGAGTAGTCGTGAGCGACTCGGCGACGGAACGCAATTGACGCAACACTTCCGAAGACAGCGAGTTGACCTTGCCGTTCTGCAGACGGACAACCGCTACGCCGTCATCTCTGCGCTCGACTGCGACCAATTCCTCTGACATGGACAGCGACCCTATCGGTTCGCTTCCCAATGATCAGCGCACGAGCGCTTGAGCTTCCACGACTCGAACGGGAAATTCCGCTGTTCGCGTCACCGTCCCAAGCGGTTCGCCGCCTAATTCGCTTGAGGTCCATTCGACACCCCACGTCACCGTGACACGTACCCATTCGACTCCCCCACTCGACCACATCGACGAACGAGTGAAGGTGTGGGTGCACCCCGATGATTGCTCGGAAGGTCGTCGCCACATGTCATAAGCAACTCCTCGATCACACCAAAGACGTGTCCCGTCCTCGAATTCCCAAAGCGAGGTCTCGGGCCACGCATCGACCCTTGCCCACACATCACCGATCGACGCAGTCGCCCAGATCCGTTCCCATGGCTCTTCCAGCCACATCCACATCGGAAGCCCGACCAATTGCGAGGTGGGTGGGTTCACCCGCGGAATCGGTTCAGGAATTTCCAAACGACGCCGAGCTTCATCGACTGCTCGCGCAGTTGCGCCTGCCCCTCCGAACGGATCACGGGGATCGAATGCCACATAGCGGGTGTGAACTCTTGTGCCCGTCGCGTCGGTGCACCCGAGCATGTAGAACTCGCCGCGAACTGGGTTCACCGGACCAGAGGCCCAATCCACGACGGGAGTGGGGTCGAGTACCGACATCTGCGGAGCAACTACTGCGTAGTAACCGCATCTCCAACGAGCGCCGCTCGATCCACTTGATCGCCACGAACCCAACGTCCCGTCCCTGGTCACGACGACGATGGCCTCAGGCGTTCCGTTGGTGATGCGGCCGAGCGCCTGACCACCAGGCTGGTCGACATTGAACCCAAGCAGTCCGCCCAGAACCACAACAACGGCGACGACGCCATGCCACTTACGCGTACACCACCTATACCGACGACCGTGCATCGCTGCCACCCCCCAGTTCGAAGGTCGCGCAGGGTACCGAGTTGCCTAAGAGAATTCGAGAGGCGCTCGATCATTCAGTTCAAATTGCCTAGGACATTTTCCTCAAGCGAGAAGTGCGTTCGCTGCAGTCCATGGATCTACAAGACGCGCTGCAACGTCACTACGCGCTCGTTGCCAAGCATCACCGCCAGAAAGTTCTTCCACCTTTGCTGCCATCAGTGCGTTGACAACGCGACGGAGTTCCTGATCGAGCCGAAGCGAACGGCGACGTTCAAACTCTCCACTTTCGAGTGACCACGCATTGTGCTGCTGGATCGCCGACCACAACTCATTGGCGCCGCGACCTTCGGTAGCGATTGTTTGCACAACTGGTGGACGCCACTCCGATCCAGTTCGAAGCGACAACATGCGTTCAAGATCAGCAACCGTTTCCTCGAGGCCAGAACGGTCGGCTTTATTCACGACAAAGACGTCGGCGATTTCCATGAGTCCCGCCTTGTTGGCCTGAACGGTGTCGCCCCATCCCGGATTCACCACAACGATTGTCGTGTCTGCTTCTCCGGCAATCTCAACCTCGACCTGCCCAACTCCAACAGTCTCGATGAGCACCCATTGCATACCTGCGGCGTCGAGAACTCGGGCCGCATCCGGCACCGCCACCGAAAGCCCCCCAAGGTGTCCGCGCGTCGCCATGGAACGAATAAACACTTCTTCGTCGAGCACGTGTTCATCCATTCGCACTCGGTCGCCCAGTATCGCTCCACCAGTGAACGGAGATGACGGGTCAATCGCGAGCACACCAACGCTGACATCAGAGGAGCGCATCTCGCGAACCAGCGCCGATGTAAGCGTCGACTTGCCGGCCCCGGGGGCTCCGGTGATTCCAACCGTCGTTGCGGCGCCGGCTAGCGCGTGCGTGACTTCGCTCACCGAACGAGCGTCATCACCACCACGTTCAACTTTTGAAAGCAGCCGCGCCAGTGCAGATCTATCTCCAGATCTCGCCGCAGCAAGGAGTGCTGCAGCGTCCGCGTCAACGGGAGTGGTCATGGCCCCACGCTAGGACAGCGAACGGCGTCACGATCGATTGCTCAGAGAGAGACTGGAGTTTCGCCGATCACGTGGTTCGCCGCACCAGCATCGATGACTTCGGTAACACCAGGGACACGGTCGATGAGAATGCGCTCAAGACCAGCCTTGAGTGTGACCGTTGAGGCGGGACACGAGACGCAGGCACCAATGAGTTCCACGGTGACCAAACCGGTCTCTTCGTTCACATCGTGCAGAACGACGTCGCCGTTATCGGCCTGAATTGCCGGGCGAATGACCTCGATGACTTTTTCGACCTGTTCACGCACAGCACGAGTCTATGGATCCATCGGCCCGATGCCACACCCGAGCCTGCGAACCACCTCTACCGTGCGAGACTCGTGTCGTGATAGCTGCCATCCTCGGACATCAAGGCGGTTGGGACGAAGCACTCATGGTGCTCGTGCCTATCGCCGTTTTCGTCGGACTCCTTTTGCTCGCAAACAAACGAGCGAAAGCAATTCAGGCCAAGCGCCTCAACGGCCAAGCGCACCCCGACGCAAGCGATCCACCCGCCCCCGGGGGCGATTGATGGCGATCGAGTCGGTGCACTTCTTCGGAGATCCCTGCTGCCCGTGGACCTGGAACACGAGCCGATGGCTTGTCGAAGCCGCCGACCGTTCCGGCGTTTCAATCATCTGGCGCACGCTCAGCCTGGCGGAACTCAACAAAGACCGCGAGGTTCCCGAACACTTCCGGCCCAAGCTGACATGCAGCCGACGGATGGCTCGCGTTCTCGAAGCGCTTCGCGCCGAAGGCCGCAATGACGAAATCCGGGCGATGTTCACTGCATACGGCTCGCGTCTTCATCACGACGACCACGATCCAAGCGATGACCTCATCACCACTTGTGCGACTGAGTGTTCCGTCGACCATTCATTCGCCACAGACGCACTCAACGACGAATCCTGGGACACAGCAATCGCTGAATCGGTGGCTGAAGCAATGGAACTCGCCGGACCCGAGGTTGGTTCACCAATCATTGCGGTCCCCGAGTTAGGCCGCGGCTTCTTCGGACCAATCGTGTCCCCACCTCCGACTGGCGACGAAAGTCTCGCCCTGTGGAACGTCCTCACTACATCGTTTGAACTTCCTACCTTCTTCGAACTCAAACGAGGGCGGCGCGACGCAGTTGCGTTCGGCCCCCGTCCGTGACGAGGCTCCAACATCGACACCGAGTTCCTCACGACTCGGCAAGAGCGTGGCTTGCGCCACGAAACGATGTCGTCGTCGAACGACGAACTCACGAGACTTCAACTTCTTCAACCTTCGAAGCACACGTCGGGCCCTTCCACGAATGGCAGCGAAACGTCGAACTCAGTGTCGATACTGATGGCCACACGATCGTCGACGAAGTTGTCACTTACCGACTCGCCGTACCGGTGTGGGGAATCCTCTTTCGACCTGCACTTCGTCACCATCTCCGCCAACCTCCACGCGCGGAGCAGCACCAACCCTGGTGGGCGCCACCTGAAGCACTCGACGCACGCGCGGCAACGGTGCTCTCCGTCCTCTGCGCTTTTGCTGTCGTCAGTGGCTACTTAGGCACGCTCATCACTCAAACCCTCACCTACGCAGCCGATCAATTCGGAGCAGGTACAGGCGAACAAGGAACGCTCCTGGCGATTGTGCGCATTGGCGTACTCCTTTCTCTCGGCATCGTTGCGCTCGCCGACAGACATGGACGCAAACGCGTTCTCGTTGGTGCACTGATCGGCGCATGCCTCATTACTGCCGTCGGCGCAGCATCGACAGGAATGGTTTGGCTTGGGGTATCCCAAACGTTCGCGAGATCACTTTCGACCGTCGTGGTCATCCTCATTGCAGTCATGGCTGCCGAGGAGATGCCAGCAGGAACCCGCGCTTTCGCAGTTTCTGTCGTGACAATGACCGCAGCACTCGGCGCGGGATTGTGCGTCCTAAACCTCGTCTACGTCGATACGGCACTCGGCGCATGGCGCATGGCGTATCTCGTGCCCTTGATCGCGATCTATCCATGTCTCCAGATGGCTCGTCGACTCCCGGAAACGAAACGTTTCGAATCTCGCCAGCGCAGATTGGCCGCAGCAAGCGGACGCGGACTCAAGGATCGGATTCATTGGCGACGATTCGCATTGTTGGCAACGGGCGCGTTTCTTTGGTCGCTCTTCCTCGCCCCCGCGGCCCAATTCCTCAACGAGTTCCTTCGAACTGAACGCGGATTCTCCGGCATTCTCATCGCCGTCTTCGTTCTTGCCACAAACACACCGGGCGGAATCGGCATCGTCGTTGGTGGAAAGTTGGCCGACCGTCACGGACGACGCGTCATTGGAGCGATCGGCATTGCCGGAGGTGTGTTATTCACCGTCGTGTCGTATCTCTCATGGGGCTGGCCGTTGTGGCTTGCATCGGTTGCTGCTGCAGTTATCGGCGCAGTCGCGGTACCGGCATTAGCGGTCTATGGACCCGAACTGTTCCCGACAAGCCAACGCGGAACCGCGAACGGTGGCCTCCAAGTTGTTGCCGTGACAGGAAGCAGCCTCGGCCTGCTCACTGTTGGTTGGCTGGCAGATCAGTTGGGTGGACTCGGTCAAGCAATGGCGATCGTCGCAATCGCTCCAGCACTGCTTGTTCTCGTCGTGTTGATCTGGTTCCCGGAGACGGCACGTCGCGAACTTGAAGATCTCAACCCGTCGGACCACGAACACGGCCGATGAGCAATTCGCGCACTTAACGCAATGCGCGCATCCAGATCCGGACCTGTTCAGCGATGACCTCGTCTTGACCACGTGGATCATGGGCTCCGGGTACAACGATGAATGTGACATCACCCGGAATCTTTCTCAGATGCTTCGCGAATTCGGCAGGAGTTCCGAATGGATCTTTCTCACCACTAATGAACAAGCACGGAACATCGAGGGCGGAAAAGTGATCGACCCTCAATACCTCGGGTTTGCCAGGAGGGTGGAGCGGATAACTCAGTAGAACGAGTCCCGCTGCAGGGAGCCCCTCAGCAACGGCCATAGAGCACATGCGACCACCAAATGATCGTCCACCCACAACAAGACGATTCGCTCGAATCTTTGCCCCAGAAACAAGTTCGTCGGCTTCAGTAACAACCGCAGCTATCGCGACAGGAGCGCGGTCAACTCCCTTGCGCCCGGCCTTGCGAGCAGGAAAATCCATTCGCTCTACTGGAAGCGGCGAAAGAGCATCGGCAACAGCGCACAACGTGTGGTGGTTTCGGTCGGCACCAGCACCTGGTGCAAGAAGAAGTGCGCCCGCAGAACTCATCGTCCGATGAGAATACGACGAGCCTCGGAGAGTTCAGCGATTCGCTGAGCCGCCCCAACGACCTCAGCCCCGTGATCGGGATGAACCTCACGCAAACGTTCTCGATAGTTACGTTGCACGTCGCGCGATGACGGCGCATTTGATCCGCGTGCAAAGCCAAGTCGCTCCAACGCCCACTTCACGGGATCGCCAACCGCGCTCCTCGAACCGGTGACACCACCACGAAAACCGCTGAGCGACGCGATGAGTTCGGGACCAACTGGGCCGCCCCAAGAAATGGCGCGCCGAATGATGGCCATGACCGGCCGACGCTCCGACGGCGGAAGCAAGCTGGCCGAATACGCCGCCCCAAGAATCTGCTGCTCTGGCGCACCACGGTCATCGAATTCGAAAGCGAGCGAATCGCCATTCTCGATCAACCGGTGAGTCACAGCGTCGAGCCCAACGGTGTCGACCTGCAATCGGAACCGAAGTCGAGGCTGAGAAACACGGCGACCGGCTTCAAGTTCGTGAGTGAGCGCCTCAAGGTCAGGAACCATGTCCGGGTCGATCTCCGCCACAAAGCGGGCCGCGACCCCGCCGAGAAGGACTCCACCAAAGCCTGGGGATGGCTCGCAGGGAAGGTGGCTGGCCCCAAGGGCAACCCGCCGCGTGGGCGCGTGAGGGCGAGAGCAGAAGATTTCAAGTTCAGCCAGCGCCACCACGGGCCGAGGGTATCGCCCTGCCTGTCTGAGGATCCGGTCGGGCGGGGCCGAGGCAGTATCGTCTGCCCCCATGACTGACGTGCCCCTTGACCGCAACATCGCCCTCGATCTCGTCCGTGTGACCGAGGCCGCTGCCCTCGCCGCCAGCCGTTGGATGGGCCGTGGCGACAAGGAAGGCGCCGACGGCGCCGCCGTCGATGCCATGCGCCTCGCCCTTCGGACCGTCTCCATGGACGGCACCGTCATTATCGGCGAGGGCGAGAAGGACGAAGCCCCGATGCTCTACAACGGCGAGCGCATCGGCGACGGCTCACCCCCCGAATGCGATATCGCAGTCGACCCAATCGATGGCACCACCCTGACCTCAAAGGGTCGAGGCAATGCACTCGCCGTCATCGCCCTTTCAGAAAAAGGTTCGATGTTCGATCCAGGTCCGTGCGTCTACATGGACAAGCTTGCTGTGGGCCCCGAACTCGTCGGGATGTGCAGCATCGAACTCTCCGCAACCGAGAACCTCAAAACCGTTGCGAAAGCCAAGCGCATCGACATTCGCGACGTCACCGCAGTTGTTCTTGACCGCGACCGTCACGATGACCTCGTTGCCGAAATTCGCGAAGCCGGTGCCCGCATTCGACTCATTCCCGATGGCGACGTTGCCGGTGCAATCACGACGGCATGGCCCGATTCCGGCGCCGACATCATGTTCGGTATTGGCGGCACCCCCGAAGGCGTCATCGCCGCAGCAGCGCTTAAGGGAATGGGCGGCGAACTTCAGGGTCGCCTCTGGCCACGCAACGACGACGAGCGCAGCGCAGCAATCGCCGCTGGCTACGACCTCAGCAAGGTTCTTTCCACCGACGACCTCGTTGCCGGTGATAACTGTTTCTTCGCTGCTACCGGCATCACCGACGGCGAACTCCTCAAGGGCGTTCACGTCAGCGCCGGTTTCGTTTCAACGCAGTCGCTTGTGATCCGCTCTAAGACCGGCACCGTTCGACTGATGAACGCTCGTCACCGCCAGAACTAAGGAATTCGAGCCCACAATTCGGGCGAAAAGCCAAGGGAAACGCATTCTCGCCGCCCCGACCGTTGCAAAGGGTCGGAGACGGAGTTGAATGAACCCATGGACGAGCCGTCAACAGCAGAGGAACCGACGCCACCGAGTAATCGGAGAGTTGCGGGCACTCGGCGTTCGTTTCTGCGATGGGCGGGTATTGCCGCTGCTGGAACTGCGGTCGTTGCGACAGGGGCCAAGGCTCTTTCCTCAGGCGGTTCAGGCGGCGGCAGTGCAGTGGCCGCCAACACCTCCCCCCTCCCCACTCCTGTCGCCACGTTGCCGCCACAACTTCGTTCCTTAGCGTCCACTCCCAATCTCAACATCGAGGGCATTACGCCTCTGATGACTCCCAACGATGACTTCTTTCGTATTGACACTGCGTTGAGCGTCCCGAGGGTCGACCTCGCAAACTGGCGACTCGAGATCAAGGGCAATGTTCGAACGCCGTTCTCCATCAGTTACGACGAGTTGCTGGCAATGCCCCAGGTTGAAGCTCCAATCACACTTGCGTGTGTTTCCAACCGGGTAGGCGGCACGTTGATCGGCACTGCGATGTGGCAAGGAGTCGAGTTACGTACATTGCTCGACCGCGCCGGAGTCGAACCTTCGGGAGAACAGATCGTTGGAACATCAGTCGATGGATACAACGCCGGCTTTCCGACGAGCGCAGCATTCGACGGACGTTCGTCTCTCGTCGCAATCGGAATGAACGGCGTACCGCTTCCACTCGACAATGGTTTCCCTGCGCGCATAGTTGTTGAAGGGCTTTACGGCTACGTCTCATCAACCAAATGGTTGCGTTCGATCGAACTTACCGAATGGGATTCATTCAACGGCTACTGGATTCAACAAGGCTGGGCAAAGAACGGCCCAATCAAGATGTCTTCACGAATCGATGTTCCCCGAAGCGGAGCACGCCAACCCGAGGGCATTGTCACTCTCGCCGGCGTTGCTTGGGCCCCCAACACAGGTGTCGCAGCAGTCGAGGTTCGAATCGATGGCGTGTGGCGCCGCGCAACACTTGGAGATTCACTCTCTGGTGGCGTGTGGCGACAGTGGTACTACGACTGGAATGCCACAAAGGGCGAACACGAGATCGCGGTGCGTTGCATCGACGCCGACGGACAAGTGCAAACCGGCGAGATCACTCCGAATCCCATCGCTGGTTACACAGGCTGGGAAACCCGCTCAATCACGATTGTGTGATTCGTTTTTCTACGAAGCCGCCGCACGACGAAGTCGATCGTTGACGGCAACACCGACACCGACTTCCGGCGGCGGAACACACACCAGAACGCCAAGGCCCAGCCTGTCAGCCTGACGCAAGCGTGAGTACAACACTGCGGCGTAGTCATCGGCTGTCCCTGCCGGTTCCAATTCGACAATGTCTTCGGGAAGACCTACCAACGCACTCCCCGCTAGAAGACCAACGGGGCCCGTAGCTGAACCGAGAACTTCGATCAGTACTTCAGCAATCTCGTGTTCCGCGCAAAGCACAACGCGTGCGTTTGGCGCGTAGTGCGCTTCAAGCATTCCCGGAGCACGAGCACCTCCACTCGAAGGCTCCGCACTCACATAAACGTCGATGGAATATCCGAGCACCTCTTCGAGGCGGTCGACAGAGACTCCCCCAGCCCGGAGCACGACCGGCCGGTCAGTCGTGAGATCAACGATCGTCGATTCCACTCCAACGCGACACGGGCCACCGTCGAGAACAACATCGACATCGTCACCGAGATCAGCAATCACATGGGCCGCAGTAGTTGGGCTCACGCGTCCGAAGCGATTCGCCGATGGCGCAGCGACTCCGCCACCAAATGTTCGAAGAAGTTCCAACGCCACAGGATGATCAGGAACACGAATACCTACCGTCGGGCGGCCTCCAGTCACTACTGGTGAGACTGACGATGAACGCTCCACCAAGAGCGTGAGCGGACCCGGCCAGAACGCGTCCGCAAGTAACTGCGCAGTCGGACTCACTGACGCCGCCCACTGTTCGAGCTGTGCCGCATCCGCGAGGTGAATGATGAGCGGATGATCGCTCGGACGACCTTTAACTTCGAACACACGTCGAACGGCATCGTCGTTTGAGGCATCAGCGCCAAGTCCGTAAACCGTCTCTGTCGGAAGCGCGATCAGACCGCCCGAGCGGAGCGCAGCAACAGCGCGTTCGATCTCCCCCGCCGATGGTTCCACTCGGTCAGTCACAACCGCTCACGAATCAATGTTGGAGATGACTTCAGCACCGAGCCACTCAACGCTCTCGATGAACTCCGCGCGAGTCTTGCCTGGAAGATTGATCGTGAGTGTGCTCACTCCGATCGCTGAGTAGGCAGCAACGTCATCAACAAACTGCGCGGCATCTGGGAATGCACCACTGAAGTGTGCGTACCCAATTGGAGTGAAGATCACTTCAGGGGGAACCTCACGGCCAGCCTTTTCACTCGCTACGCGCAAGTCGCCAATTCGACGCTCGAGATCCTCGATCGTTTCGATTGGAGGCGTGCGCAACATCCGACTTGCTTGCGCCGGACTTGGCATCGGATTCCAACCATCGGCCAGTTCCACCGAACGACGAATCGCCCGATTGGAATTTCCGCCGATCCAAATGGGCGGAGATGGCTTTTGCACGGGAAGCGGAAGCGCAATGGTGTCGACGGCGTCGAAGTGAAGACCGGTCATCGTGACCGGCTCGCCAGACCACACTGCGCGCATCGCTCGGATGGCTTCGTCAGTCACATCGTTACGGCGGTCAAAATCTCCGCCGACGGCTGCGAATTCAGGTGCGAGATACCCGGCACCGGTTCCAAGGATGACTCGCCCGTTTGAGATCAGATCAAGCGTGGCGATTGCCTTGGCTGAGATGAAAGGGTTCCGATACGCGAGGATCGCCAGATTGAAATGAAGACGGAGTTTCGACGTCGCCACAGAGGCCACGGTGAGAGCGACGAACGGGTCGAGCGCATGATGGCCGCCCTTGGCCAAGAACTTCACATCGGGTGCCGGGTGATCGGTAACAAAGACAGCGTCGGCGCCAGCAGCTTCGCAGGCCTGCGACATTTCGGTAATTGCCTCTGCCGTACACCACTCGTCCAGCGAGTCCACATGGTGCGTAGGTAAACCGACAGAAATCTTCATCGTGCAGCCTCGAGTCGACAGTTTGCGTTTTGTTACGTGTCGAAAGGTACCGGCCACGCGTCACCCTGACCAGCACAGCACGCTCTAGCGTGGAGAGATGCCGTTGATCCCTGACGTCACCTTCGCCTCGTCCACGCCGTGGCCACTCATCGTTCTTGCCATCGCCGCAGCCTCGGGCCTCTGCCTTTGGGCCCTCTTCCGTCGTGGATCAATCGCCGATCGCGCCCGATCGGACGATTCTCAATCTCCAGGTGGCGACTGACCAGTAAGGGTCAGGAAGACAACTCTCGCCATACTGCGACGCAATTCAGCGCCATCGGCTCCCCAAGATTGCAGGCCGTCGATATGGGCAGAAACGTGCGCCAGCATGGAAACAAGAACGCCGGCATCGGCCAACGGGTCGACGACTCGTCGGTCGGGCCGATTGCGCAAGACCGCAACGAACGCATTCGCAGGCGCACCAAGAAGTTGTGTACGAACATCTCGGAATCGTTGATCACCTTCATCAGTTGCAAGGTCAATCAAACGAAGAACCGATCGATGACCATTCCATAACGCAATGAACGCATCGGCAACACCAAGAGACGATTCCCAGCCCCGCAGATCAGACCAATCACTGCCTTCGATACGTCGGGCAAGTTCTGGACCTGCAACTTCAACTGTTGCACTGGCCACTGCCAACACTGCATCTTCTGCGGCACTGAAATACTGGTAGAAGGTCGCGGGGGAAGTCCCGGCATGACGAGCGATATCGGCAACCGTTAATTCGCGGTAGGTACCTTCTTCGAGGAGGGTTTCAACTGCCTCAAGGAATTTTTGTCGTGTGGCTTCACCACGCCGACCAAGCGATCGGGTCGCGTCAGAGTTCACTTCAGACATCACTGCACGGTCCCCGACAGCTCGAGTTTCACGACCATGCATTGATGACATCGTCGGTGGTGACCACTGTCGAAATCATTTGGTAGGTGTTGTCGAGCAGCGTTTCGGAATAGTCGGCAGGAATTCCGGCCACGGCATCTCGCGGCACCACAACCTGATAGCCGTTATTCACCAATCCAATCGACAGACCCAACAGTGCAACGTTCACAGAAACCCCGATCACCACGACTGTTTTCACTCCGAGGTTTCGAAGCACCGGGTCAAGATCGGTTCCGCCCATGGGATCGAGACCGTGGTAGCGGCCCAGGATCATGTCACTTGGAGAATGGCTGAACTCGTCGATGGGCATCGCCAAATGACTACCGGGCTCCATCGCCACCGCACCGTGTTTCTGCATCGCGACAAACAAGCGTCCATTGGTATTGCCGCCGCGGTAGTCGGGACGACGCCAGAAGACGGCGTGAACAACCTGCACTCCGGCAACACGCGCGGCATGCAACAGGCGAGCGCCATTCGGTATGGCCTGAACCCGAGCTGCGGCGGCGAGTTCTGGCAAGGAGGTCTCGGGCCCAAGCACCCCGTTCTGACACTCAGACGTGACAACAGCAGTCGTGTTCGGGTCGAGCAAGGTGCGGAGATCAAGTGCCATTGGATTCACCTCGGCCCATTGACCACTGGAGCAGTCACGGCCATTCGGGGAGACGGATGAAGACGGTTCTACCCCACGCTTCCGCCTCCCGCACGCCTTCTCGCCGGATAGTTACCGCTCAGTAGGTTCTTTGCGATAGACAATTTCGACAAAGGGCCCCATCAGGCCCCGCCCGCCGGAGCCTTCCGGCGTTCCGTGCATCAAGGAGCCGTCATGCCCGAAGCAGTCATCGTTTCGACCGCCCGTTCACCCATTGGTCGTGCCCACAAGGGTTCGCTCACACAGGTTCGCCCTGACGACCTCGCCGCGACGATCATCCGCGCCGCGCTCGACAAGGTCCCTTCACTCGACCCGTCCCTCGTCGAAGACATCATGCTTGGCTGCGCGCAGCCTGCAGGTGCCCAGGGCTACAACATCGCTCGCGTTGTTTCTGAACTCGCTGGCATGGGCCACATCCCCGGCGTCACGGTGAACCGTTACTGCTCGTCATCGCTTCAGACCATTCGTATGGCTGCACACGCGATCAAGGCCGGCGAAGGCGACATCTTTATTTCCGCAGGCGTTGAGACCGTGAGTCAGTTTGGTCTCGGAATGTCCGACGGCCTTCCCGGAACGCACAACCCACTCATGGCTGCAGCCGAAGCTCGCACTGCTGAGCGTGCAACCGGTGGCGCTGCCGTGTGGAGCCCCTTCGACGGTGGTATCTCCGATTACTACCTCGGTATGGGTCAGACCGCCGAGAACGTTGCACAGTTCGAAAACGTCTCACGTGAAGAGCAGGACGAATTCGCAGCACAGTCACAACAACGTGCAACTGCTGCGCTCGAGCGTGGCTTCTTCGAGCGTGAGATCACGCCGATCCATACGGTCGATGCCGATGGCAACGCGATTGTCGTCAAGCAGGACGATGGCATTCGCGCCGGAACCACCAAGGAGAAGCTCGCTGAGCTCAAGCCGGTGTTCCGCCCCGACGGAACCGTCACGGCTGGTAACGCATGCCCGCTGAATGACGGCGCTGCCGCTGTCATTGTCATGAGCGATACCAAGGCCAAGGAACTCGGCCTCACTCCCATCGCTCGAATCATTTCCTCGGGCGTGAGCGCAATCGATCCCGAGATCATGGGCCTCGGCCCTGTCGAAGCCTGCCGTCAGGCCATGGCTCGCGCCGGAATGAGCATCAATGACATCGACCTCGTCGAGATCAACGAAGCATTTGCAGCGCAGGTTGTTCCGTCGGCCAAGCATCTCGGCATTAGCTGGGACAAGCTCAATGTGAACGGCGGCGCTATTGCCCTCGGCCACCCGTTTGGCATGACCGGCGCACGCATCATGGCCACGCTCCTTAACGGCCTTGAAGACACCGGTGGCACCATCGGCATGGAATCCATGTGCATCGGTGGCGGTCAGGGCATGGCGATGATCATCGAGCGTCTCTCCTGATCAACTTCAGTTCTGCAGTGCAAAGGCCCCGCTTCCGCGGGGCCTTTGTTGTTTTCGCCTGCCTTCGAAATCCCTAGACATGACAGCCGACGTACCATCACTCTCACCAACGTTCTCCCAACGCACCAGGATCAACGTGATCGACGAGAAACTCCACAGCATCGGTCGAGAGATCGCCGCAATTTCGCAACGAGATACCGATCGTCCCGCCATCATCACCACTGACGGGAGCGTGATGACGTTCGGTCAACTCGATCACGATGTCGATGCCGTCGCTGCCTCATTCGCCGCCGCAGGTCTGGGACCGGGTGATGTCGTTGCGTTGCTTTGCCGTAACCGACCGGAATGGATGGTCACCTACGAAGCTGCACTACGTGCGGGCGTCACGTTGCTTCCTGTGAATTGGCATCTTGAAGCAGACGACGTCCAGTACGTGCTCGAAGATTCTGGTGCCAAAGCCCTCGTTGCGGAATCGGTCTTTTCACATCAAGCTCAAGGTGCTCCTGATTCGCTCGTGCTTCGAATCGCAATTGGTGGATCAATCGATGGTTTTGATTCGTGGGATGACACGCTCTCGTCAGTCTCCACGCCCGCACCGGAACGTCCTCGCGGCACGCAGATGATCTACACCTCAGGCACCACCGGTCGCCCGAAAGGCGTTCGCCACGACCCTCAACCTTCCTCGTCCGCCGCCGCTGCTGGCACAGCGATGGTTGCCATGTTTGGAATGGACGGCGACAACGGCGACTCAATGCTTTGCACTGCCCCGCTCTACCACTCTGGCCCGAGCCGATTGTGTTTGGAATGGCCTCTGGGCGCGGGTGTCACCGTTGTACTCATGGACCGGTTCGATCCACGTCAAGCTCTTGAGCTCATCACAGACAATTCGATTACACACGCCTTCTTTGTTCCCACAATGTTCAATCGAATGTTGGCGGTTCCTGATCGCGGCTCATTCGATGTCTCGACGCTTCGATTTGTTCTGCACGGCGCAGGCCCTTGCACCGTCGCCACGAAACAATCGATGTTCGAGTGGTTTGGGCCAGTGATTCATGAGATCTATGCCGCTAGCGAAGGTCCAGGAACATGGATCACCCCGCAGGAGTGGCTCGCACACCCAGGCAGCGTGGGACGCATCGACCCCGAACGCATTCGTATTCGTCGTGACGATCGCTCAACCGCCGACGCGGATGAAGTCGGAACCGTGTGGTTCTTCAGTGCTTCGAAGTTTCGTTATCACGGCGACCCCGAAAAGACTGCGACGACCTACGACGAAAGCGGCGACTGGTACACCGTCGGCGACCGCGGCCACATCGATGCCGACGGCTATCTCTACCTTTCAGGCCGAACGGCCGAGTGCATCAATAGCGGCGGCGTGAACATCTATCCGGCCCGAATCGACGAGGCACTGGCTGCGGCTCCCGGCGTCATCGACGGCGCCGCCTTCGGCCTTCCCGATGACGATCTCGGCGAAATCGTTGCTGCAGCAATCGTGATCCCTGAGGACGCCGATCCCGACGCGATGATCGCGTCGACGATCGACCATTGCCGAGAGGTCGTCGGGTCGCAGCTCACGCCCAAACGCGTTTTCGTGGTCACCGAACTCCCCCGAAGCGATGCCGGGAAGCTGTACCGGTCACGCCTCGTTCAACAATTCACCGGAGAGTGAATCGCGCTTTGATCTAGCGTGTTCGGAATTGGGAAAGATCGCGCACTGCGCCGCGTGACGCCGACGTCGTCATTGCGGCATATGCCTGAAGCGCAAGAGAAACCTTGCGATCACGATTCGTTGGCGTCCAGGCATCGTCGCCGCGGGCGATTTCATGGGCGTGACGATCGGCGAGTTCTGCCGGCGAAACATCGAGCGTGATCGATCGAGCCGGGATATCGATGATGATGGAATCACCAGTACGAACCAGACCGATGAGCCCGCCTTCGGCTGCTTCAGGGGAAACGTGTCCGATAGAGAGGCCTGCGGTTCCACCAGAGAAACGACCATCGGTGAGCAGGGCGCACTTCTCGCCTAGCCCGCGACTCTTGATGTACGTCGTTGGATAAAGCATCTCCTGCATGCCTGGTCCACCCTTCGGACCTTCGTAGCGAACAACGACTACCTCGCCGGCAACGACTTCTTCGCTGAGGATGCCTTCGACAGCAGCATCTTGACTTTCGTAGACACGAGCGGTACCTGTGAACTTGAAAATCGATTCATCGACGCCAGCGGTCTTCACGATGCAACCGTCGGCAGCAAGATTTCCAAAAAGAACTGCGAGGCCACCTTCGGTTGAGTACGCGTGTTCAACCGAACGAATGCAGCCGTTCTCGCGGTCATCATCAAGAGAGGGCCAACGCGTGTCTTGACTGAACGCAACCTGTGTGGGGATACCCGCCGGACCAGCACTCCAGAAATGACGCGCTTCGGCCGTGCAGGTATCGCGCATGATGTCCCACTCATCGAGTGAAGCCTTCAGCGAGGAACTGTGCACGGTCGGTGCTGTTGCGTCGATAAGTCCAGCGCGCTCAAGTTCTCCGAGGATTGCGGGGACACCACCAGCACGGTGAACGTCTTCGACGTGGTACTTCTCGGTAGACGGTGCAACCTTGCAGATGTTCGGCAAGCGACGGCTGAGCGCGTCGACGTCTGCCATTGTGAAATCGATTTCACCTTCGTGGGCTGCAGCGAGGATGTGCAGAACGGTGTTGGTGCTGCCACCCATAGCGACGTCGAGTGCCATGGCGTTCTCGAACGCTGTCTTGTTGGCAATCACCCGGGGAAGAACGGAGTCATCGTCCTTCTCGTAGTAGCGAATTGCGAGATCGACGATTGTTCGACCCGCCTGCAAGAACAGTTGCTCCCGATCGGCATGGGTTGCCAGAAGCGTTCCGTTACCCGGAAGTGAAAGTCCAAGTGCTTCGGTAAGGCAGTTCATCGAGTTTGCGGTGAACATGCCCGAGCACGAACCACATGTGGGACATGCGGAACGTTCAACGAGTTCAACGTCCTCATCGCTGACATTTCGATCGCCAGCCTTCTGCATTGCCGAGATGAGATCGACCTTGACTTCAGAACCGGCAAGACGCGTCTTGCCTGCTTCCATGGGGCCGCCTGAAACGAAGACCACCGGAATATTCAAGCGAAGTGCTGCCATGAGCATGCCTGGAGTGATCTTGTCGCAGTTAGAAATGCACACGAGTGCGTCAGCGCAGTGTGCATTCACCATGTATTCGACCGAATCGGCGATGAGATCACGACTGGGAAGGCTGTAGAGCATGCCGCCATGACCCATTGCGATGCCGTCGTCGACAGCGATGGTGTTGAACTCCTTTGCAACGCCACCTGAGGCTTCGATTTCTCGCGCCACAAGTTGACCCATGTCCTTCAGGTGTACGTGACCAGGCACGAACTGAGTGAATGAATTCGCGATCGCGATGATCGGCTTGTCGAAATCACCGTCGGTCATGCCCGTGGCGCGCCAGAGAGCTCGGGCTCCGGCCATGTTTCGGCCATGGGTGGTGGTACGTGAGCGATAGGTCGGCATAGGCGAGACGCTAATCCCCCGGCCCCCACTCAGACACAGGCAGATTCGCGGCCCAGCAAAAAAAGAAAGGCCCGGTCACGAGGACCGGGCCAATGCGGTGGAGGTGAGGAGAATCGAACTCCCGACCTCTACGTTGCGAACGTAGCGCTCTAGCCAACTGAGCTACACCCCCGCAGGGGTCGTCAATCTACCGGACAGTATGAACCGCCACGGAATCGACGATCCAGAAGGGTCAGTTGCCGCCGACGACGAACATCCGGGGAAGGGCTTCCTCGTTGTCATCGAATGCAACCGGAGCACCGGCGGCCTGTCCGGGCACGACCCCACCGTTGTCTTGCATGTACCGGACCTTCGCCTGTCGCTCAAGCTTCTGCTTCTGGGCGTTGGCAAGCAACACCACATAGCCACCAAAAGCACCAAGGCTGAGGAGGAACAACACGATCATGAGGCCCCCGAAGGCAAATGCACCGAGGAGGGTGACACCGGTGGCTCCGGCCAAGCCGAAGAGGATGTCGCGACGGCGCTTCTTCTGCGGAGAGAGCTTCGGGCGGTGCGGAGCGAAGTACTCGCTGCCCCGAAGTGTCGTCGTGCCCGATGCAACGGGTGCGACAGGCGATGTCGAACCAGGTGCGGCACGCTCAAGGATCGAAAGGTGATTCGAGAAGGAGCTGATTGAGTTCACGCGAGTGTGCTCGGTACGGGAACGAATCCACGACACCAGATACACCGCCCAAACAACTGCGAGCACGAAGAGCACCAGAATCGTCATGACGTGACCTTTCTCGCAGAAATCGGGATGGGACTTTGGCAGGTTTCACGTTGCGAAACGGTTGCCGGTAAGCGTCCACCGGGTGAATGAGAACGTTACGGTTCTACTACAGAGCGCCAATCGGGCTCCAGCGAGCTACCAGCAATAACCGTGATTTTCCTTGCCCTGTATGGCATCAAGCCAATTGAACAAATCGGTCACACCGAGCGGTTTTCACCATTCTCTGTGGTTCCGGTGAACGAGCCATCAAGAACGTCATCTCCTAAAGACGCGTCTGGATCACGTTGATACACACCGGAACGACCGCCGGTCTTTTCCCAAAGCGCGATGTCGCCAATCACCATCGAACGATCGGAGGATTTGCACATGTCATAGATGGTCAGCGCCGCAACTGAACACGCGGTAAGCGCTTCCATCTCTACGCCAGTGCGATCAACAGTTTCGACCTGCGCTTCGATCTCGATGAAGTCATCCTCAATGCGGAAGTTCACATGGACACCGCCAATCATCAACGGGTGACAAAGCGGAATGAGATCTGAGGTGCGCTTGGCCGCCTGGATGCCGGCGACGCGCGCCACCGACAGAACGTCACCTTTACTGATTGCCCCCCGGGCAACCAACGACGCGGTTTCAGGAGTCATGTGCACCCGACCACGAGCGATCGCCCGGCGATGGGTGACGTCTTTGGGCGTGACATCGACCATCCGGGCGCGGCCCAGAGGATCGAGATGAGTGAGACCACGGTCGGACATGCCCTAATCCTACGCCCCTCCCCTCATATGAACCCGGGCGAGAAGGCAGACTGGAGCGATGAAACCGACATTGGTGATGGGCGGATCAGCCGAGGGACTTGACGATCAGGATTGGTCCGGTCAGTCCAATTACTTCGAATACTCCCGAGCAGCGAACCCCGTTGGCTCAGGACGCATCCCGCCAGTCGCGATGGAACGCTTCCCCGCCGCCCGACACCAAGCAGTCGTAACCGGCATCATTCCGTTCGACCTTTCAGAGCAACTGTCGATCACCGAAGGTCCGGCAACTTCGCCCGCGTTACTCACCTCGTTCATTCGAATTGCTCCTGGCGCTTCGGTCGATACTGCGCCAGTTGCAACGTCAGAGCTCTACCACGTGATCTCTGGAAGCGGTGTTTCGATCGTGAACGGTCGCGAACTCGAATGGGGCGCAGGCGACTTTTTCGTGCTTCCTGCCAATTCGGTCACCGTCCATCGAGCGACAACCGACACCACCATGTACTGGGTCACCGACGAACCGTTACTTCGTCATCTCGGTGTTGTTCCGACTCACGCCAAATTCGAACCAACGCGCTTCCCCGCTGAGCGCGTGCGGGCCGAGCTTGCCGATGTCGAATACTCACCTCGTGCAACCGACCGAAACCGTTTGTCGATTTTGCTGAACACCACGCCCAACGACATGACACAAACCGTCACACACGTGTTGTGGGCGATGTATGGGCTACTTCCCGTTGGTGCCGTGCAACGCCCTCACCGACACCAATCCGTAGCGCTCGACCTTGTCGGCGACTGCAAACCGGGCTGCTACACGCTCGTCGGCCGTACTGTTGACGAGGACGGCGAAATCATCGACCCGATTCGCGTCGACTGGGAACCCCACTCGGCCTTCGTGACTCCGCCGGGTATGTGGCATGCGCACTACAACGAATCAGGCGAACAGGCTTGGATCATTCCGATTCAAGATGCCGGTTTGCAGACGTATCTGCGCTCTCTCGACATTCGCTTTGCGCCATCGGCTCACAAGTAAGCCGAAGTACCGCAAGGGTCGATGGGTACCCGAGAGGGCATCGACTGTCAGTTCACTAACTCGCTGAATCCAGTGAACTGCGTTTGGTCATGGTTGCCGAGGTACCACCGAAACGGCAGAACATCGAGAAGCTCGACATAGGACAACGTATTTGCATCCCACGTGATTTTTCCCGTGTGAGTTGTTCGAATTTGCAGAACAAGGTTCGCAAGATCGGCGAGCGGGACAACGAGGTCGCGAGGACAAATCCACGTCGAAGCAACCACTCGCCAGTGTGGGCGCGAATCATCAATTGCCACTTTTGGCCAGACCCCTGGGGCGATCACAGCATCGATTGAGGTGATTTCGATCGCATCGAGATAGTTACGAATGACCTCAGCCTTTACCCCTGGTTGCTTGAAGACTGAGTAATCAATCCAAACAAAGACATCGACGTCGGAGTGCAACTCGGCAGCTCGGCGCATCCACTCGAATCGCTCGTGACAAACAATGTTTGAGATCACTGCATCAGCCGGTCCATCGAATCGATCTGCCGGCGGATTGGGATCAGCGGGCATCAGATTCGGATTCGCTTCAAGCAAGTGATACGCCCAAAGGTCCTTGACGGACCGCTCTTCGTCGAAGGCAACGATTCGGCCGACCGCAGCGCTTTTCAGCTGATCTCCAAGAGAATGAAATTGCTCATAGGACAAGTGACGAGATGGAAATGCTCGCGGAACGTGTCCGGTAACCGCGAGCACTTTTTGCTGCCCGCCTGAACCCACAACGTTCACGTCGGGGCCGTCGGACACACGTCATCCACCGATTTGGCTCATTGATCGCGATGGACGGATGAAGTGCACCTGGTTGATCTGATGGCCAGCCCACTTGGCTCCGACCTCAGCGGTGATCGCTGCAGCGAGATCGTCATCGCTCGCCCCGTTGCGCAGCAACGTGCGGAGATCAAGTTCTCGCGTTGCAAACAAACAATGTCGGAGCATTCCGTCGGCCGTGAGACGAACACGATCACATGATTCACAGAATGCTTCGGTAACGCTGGGAATGACGCCAAACTCGCCGCCACCGTCGATGTAACGCCAGCGCGCCGCCGGATCACTTTCGCGCTCTGCCACTGACTCCAACGGGAAGACGTCGCCGATTGCCGCAACGATCTCGGCTTTGGTGACGACCTGCTCGTTGGTCCACTCCCCTTGCGCATCGAGTGGCATGAATTCGATGAAGCGAACAGTGACACCGCGTTCGCGACCGAATCGCGCAAAGTCAACGATTTCATCGTCGTTCACGCCACGCATCACAACGCAGTTGATCTTCACCGGCGCTAAGCCTGCGCTCACTGCGGCATCGATACCGCCAAGAACCTTGTCGAGTTCATCTCGACGCGTGATTTGTTCAAAACGTTCTCGCTTCAACGAATCGAGTGAAATGTTGATGCGCTCAAGCCCGGCCGACACCAGCGCCGGCGCCAGATTGGTGAGCGTTGTGCCATTCGTCGTGAGCGATAGATCGACTCCGAGTGACGAAAGCTGCTCAATCAACACCGGGAGGTTCGCTCGAACGGTCGGTTCTCCACCCGTCAGACGAATGCCGTCGAATCCGAAACGCTCAACACAAACCCGAGCGACTCGAGTGAGTTCCTCATAGGTAAGGAGATCTTCGCGAGCCATCCAGTCCAGCCCTTCAGCGGGCATGCAATAGGTGCAGCGAAAATTGCAACGATCGGTGACCGAGATACGAAGATCCCGATGGACGCGGCCGAACCCGTCGACAAGAGATGTTGGTTCGGCAGCCATGTCAGGAGGTTACGGGCGAAGTAGGCGGACGCGCACAGTGGAGCCAGTTTCAAGCGTGTCGCCATCGGGAAGCTCGGCCAGCGCGTTGGCTGCAGCCATCGCCGCCATCTGGTGTGAGCCTTGGGCACCCGCGGATCGCACCTTGTACGTGGAGCTCTCGTTATCCCATTCACACACGACCCGCGCGAAGTGGGTTTTCCCGTCGGTGCGCCGCCTCAGCGGTTCGGTGAGCACCCCATTAATGATCCCCACATCGAGATTGTCCTCGCCGAAGCCCGACATCTTTCGCAATCCCGGACGACAAAAAAGTTCGTAACTCACCATCGATGAAACAGGGTTTCCCGGCAGACCAAAGACGGGCACCGCAGTGCCGTCTGAGCGAGTCAACGTTCCGAATGCGAGCGGCTTCGCCGGCCTGATGGCGATCTGCATCCAACGCATGTCGCCAATTCGATCGAGGACGACCTTGACGTAATCGAAGTCGCCCATACTCACACCGCCAGTGGTCACAATTGCATCGCAGGATTCGGCGCCGGCACGCATCGCGGTTTCGATGACCTGCTCATTGTCTCGAGCGAGCCCAAGATCAACGGTGTCAAAGCCATGAGATTCAAGAAGTTTGCGCAGCGTCAGTCGGTTTGAATCACGGATCTGTCCTGGAGCCAACGGCGAACCATCATCGATGAGTTCATCGCCAGTCGAAATCACTCCGACGACTGGCCGACGCACTACCGCAATATGCGTCACTCCAATTGTTGCCAGAACACCAAGGTGCGCAGCAGTCAGTTCCGTCCCGACAGCGATCACAGGATCGCCGGGGTTCACGTCGTCACCGGCAGGACGAATGTGTTGATTAATTGTTGCCGTTGCAGTCACCACAACGGTGTCGCCCTCGGGAGAACCTTCGGTGTCTTCAACCATCACAATTGCGTTGGCCCCGGGCGGAACGGGAGCACCAGTCATGATGCGAACTGCGCATCCAGATTCAACAGGGGAATCCGCACCCGACATGCCAGCACGAACCGTGCCTGTCACACGAAGGGTGACCGGCACTGTCGCTGTATCGACAGCGATGACGGCATATCCGTCGACGGCAGTATTTGCGAATGGTGGAACTTGTTCAGCAGCAACAACCGCTTCGGCAGTTATGCAGCCCAGAGCGTCGTTCAGCGCGACAACAACGTGATCGTTCGGAAGACATCCAGAAAGGACGTACTCACGAGCTTCACGAAGTTCGATCACCGCAGTCGAGTATCGACGAGGTCGATAAGAAACGCGCGAAATTCCGGGCCCAGGTCTTCACGCTCAATCGCCAGTTCGACTGTGGCCCGCAGATAATCCTGCTTGTTGCCAATATCGAAACGACCATGGCTGAATACCCAGCCGTAGACGTCGTGGTCGGCAAGAAGTAGCGCGATCGCATCGGTGAGCTGGATCTCGCCGCCAACTCCAGGCGACACCTTCGCTAGAGCATCGAAGATGTCCGGTGTGAAGACATACCGGCCCATGACCGCAAGATTCGATGGTGCTTCTTCGGCGGAAGGCTTCTCGACAATGCCACGCATGCGAACGAGAGAATCGGAAATAATTTCAGGATCAATTGATCCGTAGCTTGAGATCTCCCGTGAAGAGACTTCCGAGACAGCAACTACTGCAGCGTCTCGCTCTTCGTAGACCTTGATCATGTCGGTAAGCACCGTTGAACGATCGTCCATGATGTCGTCGCCAAGCATCACAACGAACGGGTTGTCACCAACATGCTTACGAGCGATCGAGACAGCGTGGCCAAGTCCTAAGGGCTCGCCTTGTCGGACGAAGTGGATTTCGGCGAGTTCAGCGATACTGCGCACCTCGGCGAGGGCTTCGTCTTTCCCCCGCTCTGCCAAGAAAGATTCAAGTTCAACATTGCGATCGAAATGATCTTCAAGCGATCGCTTGCCGCGGCCGGAGATGATGAGGATGTCGTCGATACCCGCACGGACCGCTTCTTCGACCACGTACTGGATGGCCGGCTTGTCGACAACGGGCAGCATTTCCTTCGGCTGCGCCTTCGTTGCCGGAAGAAAACGGGTTCCAAGGCCAGCGGCAGGAATGACAGCTTTGGTGACTCGAGACATCATGACTCCTCGTCCGAGCGGGACCTGCGGGGACGTGGGCGACATCGTAGGAGCCACGCGGCCTTCACCCTCGCGCCCCCCATTTCCCCGTCTGTAGGCCTGAACTCCTCGCTCGCTATGCTGGCAATCCCTCAAGGTGAGTGCTAACCGCTGGCCTTGTCCCCCATCTCCCTCGGCCCCGCCGGAGACCCTCAATGCCCACCTATGACTACCGATGCAAAGACTGCGGCCATGAATTTGAGGCACAGCAGGCATTCACCGACGACGCACTGACCGAGTGCCCGTCATGTGGCGGCGCGTTGAAGAAGAAGTTCGGATCCGTAGGCATCGCCTTCAAAGGCAGCGGCTTCTACAAGAACGACGCTCGTGGTTCCTCCAGTTCCTCGACCACCGCAGCCTCATCTGGTTCGGCATCGACAACGAGTTCTGACTCCTCGACGTCGTCAAGCACGACTCCTTCGAGCACAAGTTCAGACTCAGGTTCGTCCTCGTCAACTCCCAGCACCCCCTGACAAAGGTCGCACGGACCTCCCACGAGGTCACCGAACTCTCTAGCGTCGCCGCATTCCCCCACCGACCGCGCCGTCCGTGGAGTCGCTGTGCGCCATTCACAGGTCCAAATCTCGAGTCCGCGTCGTTTCCGACGCTGGCTATCGACGACTCGAGTTCGATGGTCGATAACCGCGGCTGTCGCTCTCTGCTCTTTGGCCTGGACAGTCTCAACCGTGAACTCTGCCGACGCTGCAGCATCCGCATGGGGTCAGCGCCGAACCGTTCCAGTCGCCACCTCCGATCTTGAACCTGGGCGCGTCATCACGACTGCAGACATCACCTTCGTCGATCGTCCCATTGCCGTGATTCCCAAAGACGTGGCCGTTTCACCGATCGGAAGATCAGTGACACGATCAGTCGCGCGCGATGAAGTCGTTCTTGAACGCCGGCTCGCTGGCGGCAGCGCAACTGGTGCCGCGTCGCAACTTGATGAGAACTCCTTGGCCTTCGCCATCCCCTCGGATGCCAGCACTCCGCCCATACGCATCGGCGACCACGTCGCCCTCTATGCACCGTCCGAAGTCATCGCGACCTCCACTCGTGCTTCAGGTCCTGCATCACGAATTGCCGACCGCTCCGTTGTCATTGCTGTCTCTGAAGAGGCGATCACCGTTGGCGTCGTCATCGCCGAGGCATCCGCTGTCGCCAAGGCTCTGCTGTCGGCAAGCGTGATCATCGCCCTCGCCGACTAACCCTTCACCCCACCCCACTGGTGAGACCGGTAGCGTCGCAGCATGACCGGTTCCCCGCCTCCTCACACAAAGCTTCGCGGCGGACGCGTCATCGCACTTTTGCTCGTCGTTCTTCTCGCCGCTGGCATCGTCCACACATTCACCGGAGCGACGCGAGCGAATGCCTCGTCAACCGAGCTTGCAGCTTCACCAGAGTTGACCGCTGAAGAACAGTCTGCGGCAAAGAATCAAATGAGCACATGGAAAGCCATGGTGCTCGGAGCAGTCGAAGGCATTACGGAGTACCTGCCGATAAGTTCCACCGGACACCTTGTCGTGACACAGCGAATTCTCGGAATCGGCGATACCGATGCAACCAAAGACGCTGCGGATAGTTACGCAATCGCAATTCAATTCGGCGCAATCCTCGCCGTGCTCGTTCTGTATCGGAAGCGCATCGAATCAATCATTCGAGGTCTCTTCGGTCGCGACACCGACGGTCGGAACCTTCTGATTTCGCTGATGCTCGCCTTCATCCCTGCAGTGATCATCGGCGTTGCCATTGAGAAGCCGATCAAGAGCAACCTCCTCAACGTCGGACCAGTCATCGGCGCGTGGGTTGTTGGTGGGCTTCTACTTCTCTACCTGGCTCCGAAGATCAAAGCAGACCGACCAGGTCTCTCGATCACTCACATCCGACCCAAGCAGGCCCTCATCATCGGCTGCGCACAGGTTCTCGCCATGTGGCCGGGAACCAGCCGCAGCCTCGTCACGATTCTCGCTGCGCTTGCGGTTGGAATGACGCTCGCTGCAGCAGTTGAGTTCAGTTTCCTTCTTGGACTCATGACCTTGGGGGCAGCAACGCTCTACGAAACGGCCACAAACGGCTCAACGGTCATCGACGCCTACGGATGGCTCAACCCACTTGTTGGTTTGATTTTCGCTTTCATCTTCGCCGCACTCGCAGTGAAGTGGATGGTCACTTGGCTACAGACTCGCAGCCTTGCCATCTTTGGTTGGGAACGCCTTGCTGTCGCATCTGTCAGCATCGGATTGCTCATCGCTGGAACGATTTAGGGCAAACGATCAGGATCCACCAAGCGAAAGATCGGCGATCACAATCGTTGGGCAACCAGTGCCACCAGGAAGCCATTCGATGTCATCGCCAATCGCAACGATGTCAAGAAGCATTCGCTGCAAGGTCGAAGCAATTGTTACCTCGCGAACCGGTTCAGCCAGTTGACCGTTGCGAACCATTAGCCCTTCGATCCCGACGGAAATATCACCGCTCACAAGATTCACCCCGGAGTGGAGTCCCGTCATCGACTGCAGATAGACACCAGTCTCGATGTCGGCCAGCAACGACTCGAAAGAACCTGCCCCAGGCGCGACAGCCAAGGCTTGACATCCAACCGACGGTGTCGAGGAGACACCGCGCACTGCAGAGCCCGTGCTGGGCTGTCCAGCGCGCCGACCTGAAGCGCTGTCGTAGAGAAAGCCCTGCAACACCCCGTCGACCACAAGCTGGTTTCGGCGACAGGCCAAACCTTCGCCGTCGAACATGTCGGCCGCGAAGGAACGATGATCGGTCGGATCGTCTACAAGGGTGAGCATGGGCGAAGCGATGGTCTCGCCTACTCGATCTCCGAATGGCGAACGCCCCTTCAACACGCGTTCGCCAGTCAGCGTGGAACCAAGGAGACCTGCGATCGTGGCTGCCATCCTTGGCTCAAGGATGATCGTGACTCGCTGCGACGGAACCGGCTTTGCGCCAAAGAGTCGCGTGGCGCGCAACACCGCATCGTCGGCAGCTTCAGCGAGATCTAGATCATCGGGCCGAAATCCGACCGTTGAGCCGCCGCCGGTATAGGTCTCGTCACCATCTTCCGCTAGAGCGAGCGCACTCATCGAGCACCATGCACCGCGTCCGGCGCCCGCGATGCCCGTGCTCGTTGCGACAGCGAAACGCGAGGAGGAATCAGAGAAGGTGGCAACGCGAACGCCGGTAATGCGCGGGTCTCCGGCACGAACCATGCGTTCGAGCTCAAGTGCAAGGTCGATTTTCCGCGAAGCCTCCATGCTCGATACCGATGGATCAAATGCGTCAAATGGGACAGGGGCAATACCATCAGGCTCGGCAAGGCCTACCCATTCATCGGGTTCAGCGAACGTTGCATTGTCCCGGGCATCGGCCAACGCATCGGCAATTGCATCGGGCTCGAGCGTTCCGGCCCACGCAAACCCTTGACGATGGTCGCTTACAACGCGGACACCAATACCGGCGCTCACAGCAGAGGTAAACGACTCAACCTCACCACCGTGTGCCCGCACGGTTGTGTATGAGGATCGAGCCACGAATGCTTCGAGCTGCTCTCCGGTTCGCGCGTTGTTGGCTACCGATTGTGCCAGCGCAAGGAGATCAGCAGATTCCTGATCGGGCGGTTCGAAGGTCACGAGCCTGAAACAGTGAGGTCGGCCACGACGAGAGAGACGCCAGACGCATTCATTGGAAGAAACTCGAGATCGTTGCCAACTGCTTGAACATCGCGAAGCATCTTCTGCAGTGTTGAAGCAATTGTGAATTCACGAACCGGCTCGGCGAGTTCGCCATTCCGAATGCGTAGGCCTTCGGCACCAGTTGAAAAATCGCCACTCACCGGATTGACACCCGAATGAAGTCCAGAGACTTCTTGGACGAGGACACCGTCGTCGATTCCGGCAATGAGCGCCGCCGGATCAGAGTTTCCAGGAACAAGCGACACTGACAAACAACCAACCGAAGGAGTGCTCTTGAATCCGCGAACTGCGTTTCCTGTGCTCACCGTGCCGGCCCGGCGAGCCGAATAGGCGTTGTGCACGAACTGCTGCAGCACACCGTTTTCGATCAGCACATTGCGACGAGCAGCGAGGCCTTCGCCATCAGCATCGGTCGCGGTAAACGAGCGCACATCGGTGGGATCATCGATCAGAGTCAACAACGAGGAACCAACGGACTCACCCAAACGGTCGGCAAACAGGGACCGTCCCTTGAGCACCGACTCCCCATCGAGCGTGTATCCCAAAATTCCCAAGAACTGCGCGGTGACCCACGGATCGAGCACAACGGTCAGGCGACCGCTAGGCGGCTGCACAGCACCAAGCATCCGTGTTGCACGTGACGCTGCTTCGACAGCGGCGCGTGATGGATCAAGATCGGAAGGTTCACGACCAACAGAGAATCCGAAGCCGGTTTGGGTTTCGTCGCCATCGGCAGCCATGGCATAGGTGGCGACATAACAACTTGTTTCGCCTCCAACGGTTCGAATGCCCGTACTCGTTGCGATTGCTGCTTCAGAAATTGAGTCGGCATATTCCGCCGATTCGATTCCGGAAATTCGCGGATCTGCAGCCATCACAACACGTTCAAGCTCAATCGCCATCGCAATCTTGTCTGATGTCGCAAACGACACCATTGCATCACGATGCAGATCGAGTACAGGAACTACTACGCCATCGGGTTCAGCAAGGCCGGCGAACTCGTCGAACGTGGCAAAGCTCACGTTGTCGCGAGCATCGGCGAGAGTTTCCGCGATCGCGGACTCATCAAGACTTCCCGCGTACGCGAAACCTTGACGACCATCGACAACAACTCGAATCCCTACGCCCTGGGACTGGGCGGAAGACAATGACTCGACATCACCGCTGAATACTTTGATTTCCGTTTCGGTTCCGCGCACAACAACCGCTTCGACCTGTTCCCCCGGTTTGGCCATTGCGACGACACGGTCGGCAATGGCCAAAAGTTCGTCGCTCATGCGGCGGTGCCACCGATTGTGAGCGAAGACACTCGCAGAGTCGGCACGCCGTCACCGACAGGAACGCCCTGTCCGTCTTTTCCGCACGTTCCCGGAGGACCCATCGCGAAATCGTTTCCAAGTGCATCGATGCGTTGCAGAACCTCGGGGCCATTGCCGATGAGATTTCCTTCGCGCAACGGCTCAGTCACCTTGCCGTCCTCAATGAGGTACGCCTCGGTCATTCCAAAAACAAAATCTCCGGTCGCTGTATTGACCTGACCACCACCGAGGTGTTTCACATAGACACCCTTGGGTGTCGAGGCGATGATCGATTCCGGGTCTTCCTCTCCGGCGAGAAGATAGGTGTTCGTCATTCGGACCATCGGAAGGTTCTGGTAACTCTGTCGACGACCGTTTCCCGAACTCCGACGTCCTTCCTTTCGGGCACGCAGGTGATCCCACATGTAATCAGTGAGGATTCCGTCTTCGATGAGCACATTGCGTTGAGCAGGATTGCCTTCATCGTCGATCGCGATGTTTCCCCACTCGCGAGCCATCGTGCCGTCGTCGACAACCGTTACTCCCTTCGACGCCACCTGCTGGCCGACGCGTCCACGGAAAACCGAAGCACCCTTTGAGACAAGATCTGCTTCAAGGCCGTGACCACACGCCTCGTGGAACAAGACGCCACCACCACCACTGCCGATGACAACCGGCATCTGACCGCTCGGGGCGGGACGAGCTGCCAACTTTGTAATCGCTCGCTCGGCTGCGTTCCGCGCCAACTGATCGATGTCGTACATGTCGAACAGCTCGAAACCGATTGTGTGCCCAACACTTTCACGACCTGTTTGCATACCGGTATCACCAGTGGCAACACAGCTCACAGCAAAGAAGGTGCGCACGGTGTCATCTTCGACAAAGACTCCATCGGAGTTGGCAACAAGGATTCTGCGACGGTTGTCGCCGTAACTCACCGACACCTGTGAGATCGCATCTCCCACCGCACGAGCGGCCTCATCTGCACGAGTCAGCAATTCAACTTTTCGGGCTTTCGGGACATCGCCGGGGAAGGTCTCAATGTCGTAGCCACGCGACGCCGTTCCACGGTGAAGAGCAACAACGTTTGTCCCTCCGCCACCACCACGAGCCGCTGCCGCAGCCGCTTCCGCTGCAGCAATGAGTCCGGCCTCGGAGAGATCGGCGGTGTGAGCAAAACCAGTGGTCTCACCAACAACGACGCGAATACCCG
>JBIIGP010000298.1:0-2516 GCA_044236415.1 Acidimicrobiales bacterium
GACTACGCCAACTCCACCTCACGGCCCGCGACATACGTGGACTGCTAGAGAGAAATGGAGAAGGCGACACACGACGGAAAGCGCGTACTTGGGGGCTCGCTAGCTGGCATGTGGGTCACCTCCTCGAGATATCAACGCCGACCATTGGTCGACATGAGAACCACCTTTCTACCATCTGGGGTCCGGAAGTTCCCCATTGGATTTCCCAAGCGCCATGAATTCGCCTGTCGTTCACACTTCGTTCCCAGTCGGGCAGGATGGAGAGATGGCGCCTGCACCAGTGATCCTTCTCCCCCCGTCCGAAGGTAAAGCCGAAGGGGGATTAGGGAAACAACTTCGAATCGCCAACCTTTCGTTCTCGCAACTCGAAGAACACCGCACCACGCTTCGCGCAGCACTCGGAGCGGCGATGAAGGGCAAAGAAGCTGGACGCGCGAAATTGCTCGGCGTCAAGGGCAAAGCACTCACGGCTGCGACAAGCGCCAATCTTGAGGTGCTGACGTCACCGACGATGCCCGCCATTGAGCGATACACCGGCGTGCTTTACGACGCGCTCAATGTCGCATCGCTCTCAACCCGAGATCGGAAACGACTCAACAAACAGGTCTTGATCTTCAGCGGACTCTGGGGAGTTGTCAGGCCTGACGACATGATCCCCGATTACAAACTGAAGATGGGAGCAACACTTGCACCTGTCGGAAAGTTGTCGACTTGGTGGCGCGAACCGCTGACCGCTGCGTTGGCATCATCAGTCAACGGCACTGTGGTGTGGAACTTGTTACCCAAGGAGCACGACAACGCATGGGCGCCACTCTCCCCCGCGCACGCCGCAACGACTCCAAGTGCAGTCTTCTCGGTGAAGTTCCTTGATGAAGGTGAACCAACCAAAGGCGAGCGCACCTTCACAACGGTCAACCACTGGAACAAGTTGTTGAAGGGAGCTCTTGTTCGATACATCCTTGAAACCGGCGCCGATGACCCCAAAGCCCTTGCGAAGTTTCGCCATCCGGAGGGCTACCGCTATGACCGGAGCCTCACAGAGACAACGCCGGCTGGAACAGTCGTAAGCATGGTGCGCCCAGTGCGCTGAGCCACAGCGCTAGGTCGGCCGTATCGTGGGGAGATGGGCAGTCCGACAAACGCATCGCCGCTTGAACGCCTCGATCTTCCGATCGAGGGAATGACGTGTGCGGCATGCGCGACTCGAATCAGCAAAGGACTGAGCAAAATCGACGGGGTCTCTCAAGCCGATGTAAATCTTGCTGCCGCGCGAGCCACCGTGCACTTCGACCCCGCGGTCACGAATCGAACCGAATTCACAGAAAAGATCGAATCACTCGGCTACCACGTTCCCGAAGTTGATCGCCGAGACGAGGCCGAGGCGGAGTACACCCGCACTCTTGGAATTCGCCTCCTTGTTGCGATCGTTCTCACTGTTCCGACTGTGGCCATCTCGATGGTTCCACCGCTGATGTTCACTAACTGGCAGTGGGTTGCCTTCGCTCTCAGCACTCCGGTTGTGTTCTATTGCGGTTGGGGATTCCATCGAGCAGCACTCATCAACCTTCGACATGGCACCGCAACCATGGACACGCTGGTTTCGATGGGAACACTCGCCGCCTGGGCGTGGTCAACCATTGCATTGTTCTTCTTGAACGCTGCCGACGAGACCTCGGGCTCGATGGGTGGCATGGCCGGGATGTCTTCAAGTGGCGACACCGCGCACGTGTATTTCGAAACTGCGGGCGTCATCATCTCCCTGATCCTTTTGGGCAAATGGTTCGAAGCCCGAGCACGTCGCCGTTCCGGCGATGCCCTGAGAAAACTTGCGGAACTCGGCGTGAAGACTGCACGCCTCGAAGACGGCACCGAGATTCCGCTTGAAGAACTTGTTGTTGGTATTCGGTTTGTGGTCCGTCCCGGCGAGAAGGTCGCCACCGATGGAACCGTGGTTGAAGGCCATTCCGCCATCGACATGTCGATGATCACTGGCGAACCCGTGCCTGTTGAAGTTGGCCCTGGCGACGATGTTGTCGGCGCAACGGTGAATGCAAACGGCCACCTTGTTGTCGAAGCAACCCGCATTGGCAATGACACTGCGCTCGCTCAAATCGTGCAGCTTGTTGAAGATGCTCAAGGTTCACGCGCTCCGATTCAGCGTCTCGCCGATCGAGTTGCCGGCGTCTTCGTTCCGATCGTGTTTGCGATTGCGATCGCCACCATCATCGGATGGACAGTTACCGGGAACTCTGCACAAGACACATTCTCTGCTGCGGTTGCCGTTCTCATTATCGCTTGCCCTTGCGCACTCGGACTCGCAACACCAACCGCGATCATGGTCGGCACCGGACGCGGCGCTCAGTTGGGCATCATCATCAAAGGCGGCGAGGTCCTCGAACAAACACGACGTGTCGACGTTGCGGTGCTGGACAAAACCGGCACGCTCACCGAAGGCCGTATGGAATTGGTCGACGTCATCACGAGCGCCGGAACAAATGCTGACTCTGCCCTTTGGC
>JBIIGP010000060.1:0-9917 GCA_044236415.1 Acidimicrobiales bacterium
GAATCGGGTGCAGCTCCTTTGCGGAATGCCCCCGAGGCTCACCTGCAATCGCTTGTGCAGATTGATCGTCCGATCGAACAGGTTCACGTCGCAATCGGATGGCGAGGGCTACCTCTCGCTGACGAAGATCGCTACGCAATGTGGGTCGCTAATCACGTTCTTGGTGGAGGCATGTCGAGCCGTTTGTTTCAAGAGATTCGTGAATCTCGGGGCTTGGCCTACTCCGTCTTCTCATCGCCGTCTTCGTATTCCGATGCTGGTTCACTCATCGTTTATGCCGGTACGGCATTGGCCCGCCTCGAGGAACTCCTCTCGGTTGCCGATGACGTCCTTGCAACCTTCCTTGCCGATGGCATTACCGAAGAAGAGCATGCGGTTGCGCTTGGGTATCTCGAAGGTTCGATGTTGCTGGGACTTGAAGACAGCGGCTCTCGTATGGCCCGCCTTGGCACGGGCCTCGTAACTCGCAATGACATCACGTCAATCGATGAACATGTGCGCCGAATCCGGGCCGTGACGACCGAAGAAGTGCATTCGGTAATCCGTCGTGTCCTTGGTTCTCCACGTGCAGTCTCGGCGGTTGGTCCATTAGGTAAAGGATCTGCTGCACTCGAACGCTTCGCCTGCGGCTAGTTTCACCCCCATGACCTTGCGCGTTGGAGTCTTCGGTGCTGGTGGACGGATGGGAAGCACGGTGTGCCGTGCGGTCGATGGTGATCCTGCGTTAGAGCTTGTTGCTGCAGTCGACCCGCATCATGCAGGACTCGATATGCGTCAAGTCACTGGCTGCGATCGTCCGTTCCAGGTCTCCGCTGACGGTCAAGCATTTCTCGATGCCAAGGTCGACGTGGTCATCGATTTCACGCACCTCGAAGCCGCTCGCACCAATCTTTTGTGGCTTGCCGAGCACGGCATTAACGCCGTCACCGGAACGACTGGCTTCTCCGACGCCGATCTTCAGTCATTTCGTGATCAGTTCACCAAGTCAAACTGCGTGATCGCTCCGAACTTCGCGATCGGTGCCGTTCTCATGATGCGATTCGCTGAACTCGCTGCGCCGTTCTTCGAAACTGCGGAAATCGTTGAACTGCATCACGACGCAAAAATCGACGCTCCGTCGGGCACGGCAATGCTGACTGCCGAGAGAATGGCCGATGCCTCGGCAGAGTGGGCTGCAGACCCGACCAAGACTGAGATCCTTCCTGGTTCGCGCGGCGGTAAAGGACCTGCCGATATCCGTGTTCATTCACTGCGCTTGCGTGGGATGGTTGCCCATCAAGAGGTGCTACTCGGTACGACCGGGCAGACCCTCACGCTTCGTCACGATTCCTATGACCGTGACTCCTTCATGCCCGGTGTCTTGTTGGCAACAAAGGCGGTTGCCGATCGACCCGGTGTCACTATCGGGCTCGACTCGCTGCTCGACCTCTAAGTCGGAAGCCGATCAGTCAGGGTCGGTATCGCCTACCCGTGGAATGTGCCCGAGTTCGATCTCATCGGCGGCATCTTCAAGTTCGCGGAATGCATCGATTTCCTTTCGCCCACGCCGTAGTTCGCTGATCCAGAAAATGGCAACGAGCGAGATGGAAATGATGAGCAATGGAATTCGCCAATTGGCGATGAAACCGAGAATTGAATCGATCGGTCCAGAAAACACGTCTCCGACGAACAGGATCATGGTTAATCGAGCGATGGTTCCAACAATGTTCAATGCCGCAAACTTGATCGGATTCATCCTCGCTGCGCCAGCGACGAGACACACGTAGTTGTTGGGGAATAACACCACGAGAGGTGCGCCCCATTTTCCGAACCATCCTTCGACGGCACGCATGTAACGACCGGTCGTCGGAGTTCGTCGTTCCATCCAGTGAAGTGCTGCGGCACCAAAAAACCACCCGATCGCGAAGAAGAACGGGTCTGGGAGGAGCAGCCGAATTGAACCGATCAGGAAATAGGCCCATGGCTCGACATGATTAACGACAAGTACGAGATAGCGGTTCTTTGCGCTTAGCGAAATGAGAAGAAGCGGATTCTCATTGACGAGTGAGGGCCAGAGGGCATCGGCCACGTAGCCGGCGACGACCATGGCCACGATTGGGGCGATGAGGAACGTCAGCAGGCGACGGCCGCGGTGGGGATCGGTGGGGATTACGGATTCGGCTGACAAGACATAGATCCTCTCACGTACCATTCAGACATAGGTACGCGGCCGGCGGGTCGCCTTAGCTGGGGGAGTCAGTGATGAAGGGTCTTATGCAGGACGGTCCACTCGTCCTCACCAATTTCTTTGATCGGGCCGAGAAGTTGTTCCCTGAGAAAGAGATCGTGACTGCAACGGCCGTGGGGGTCGAGCGGGAGTCCTATGGCCAATGGGCCGAGCGCACGCGTCGCCTCGGTGGCGTCCTCGATGATCTTGGGATCAGCGCTGACGGCCGTGTCGCCACCTTTGCGTGGAATACCGCGCGGCACCTTGAGCTCTACTTTGCCGCTCCATGTTCTGGTCGTGTTCTGCACACTCTGAACATTCGCTTGTTCCCCGAACAGATCACCTACATCGTGAATCACGCTGAAGACGAAGTGATCTTTGTCGACAAGTCACTGCTTGGGCTCTTGTGGCCGTTGGTGGATACGTTCACAACTGTTCGTCACATCGTTGTGATGGATGACGGTATGGGGGAACTGCCGACCGATACCGGAGGTCGCCTTCTGCATGATTATGAAGCGTTACTTGCAGCTGCGAGTCCTGTTGAGTGGACTATCGCCGACGAGAATCAAGCGGCATCGATGTGTTACACGAGTGGAACTACAGGAAATCCGAAGGGAGTCGTGTATTCCCATCGTTCAACCTGGTTGCACACGATGGCGGGAATGATGGCTGACGGTTTGGGTGTTGGCGAGCGCGACACAATCCTTCCGGTCGTTCCGATGTTCCATGCAAATGCATGGGGCCTTGCGCATATCGGTGTTGCCTCGGGTGCCAAGTTGGTGATGCCCGGTCCGGGCCTTTCGCCAAAAGCAATCGTGGATTTGATTGAGTCCGAGCGCGTCACGGTTGCTGCTGGTGTGCCCACGATCTGGATGGGCGTACTCAATGAAATCGACGGGCGCGATGTTTCAAGTCTTCGGGGAATTCCATGTGGCGGTTCAGCCGTGCCGAAGCATCTCTCTGAGGCATATCGCGAAAAGATCGGCATTCCAATTTTGCAGGCTTGGGGAATGACCGAAACCAGTCCGTTGGCGTCGGTGGCCAAAGTGAAGTCCTCCATGCTTTCGCTCTCCGAAGATGAACAAGCGGACTACCGCGCGTCCATCGGCATTCCAGCGCTTGGCGTTCAGGCGCGGATCGCCGATCAGGTCACGGGCGAGGAAGTTCCGTGGGATGGGGAAACCAGTGGTGAACTGCAAGTCGCTGGTCCATGGGTCGCGAGCGAGTACTACAACGACTCGCGTTCGCCCGAGTCGTTTACCGCCGACGGTTGGTTGAAGACCGGTGACGTTGCGACCATCGATGCAGAAGGGTTTATGCGCATCGTCGACCGCACTAAAGATGTGGTGAAGTCGGGTGGCGAATGGATTTCTTCGGTCGAACTCGAGAATGAAATCATGGCGCATCCAGCGGTTGCTGAAGCAGCAGTTATCGCGGTGAAGCATCCGAAGTGGTCAGAGCGTCCACTGGCCTGCGTTGTGGTGAAGCCGGGGGCCACCTTGACCCGCGAGGAAGTTCTTGCGTTCCTCGATGGTCGAGTGGCGAAGTGGTGGCTACCCGATGATGTGGTGTTCGTCGACGAGATCCCGAAGACCTCAGTTGGAAAGTTCTCGAAGCGCGACCTTCGGGACCAATTCGCTGACTACGTCCTGCCGACCGCCTGAACGAATGCTGGTGACTGCGCCCCGATTGCCGGGGCGCAGTTCGCCACGCCTAGCCTGATCCCCGTGTATCGGTTCCTGCTTAAACCTCGTTGGATCCTGTCGCACATCTTTGTTCTTGTTGTTGTCGGAACGATGATCAATTTCGGCTTCTGGCAGCTCAATCGTCTTGATGAACGAAAAGCTTCGAATGCCGTCGTAACAGATGCGATGAAACAACAACCGCAGCCGCTTTCGACTGTCCTTCCTGCAGGTCCGGCGGCAACAACCGAGCAGGTCAAGGCGGCGGACTACCAACCGGTGTACGTCACCGGTGTGTACCTGGTCGAGGCTCAAGTTCTCGTTACGAATCGAACAAACAACGGTGCGCCGGGGTATTGGGTGGTGACGCCGCTGGTTCAAGCCGATGGTACGGCGGTCGCAATTAATCGGGGTTGGGTGCCCTACTCCTATACCGCGGATGGGCCTTGGGACGACTTTGCTCCACCGTCGGGGACCGTGACAGTTCAGGGGCTCTTGCGGCAATCGCAGGTTCGTGAAACCAACGGGCTTGTTTCATCGCCAACAGATCCTGAGGCCGGAACGCTTCGTGTCTTGGCTCGCCTCGATGTCGGCCGTCTTGCTCAGCAGGTTGAGGAACAGATGATCCCTGGCTACATCTCGTTGCGGGCTCAGGATCCTGCGCAAAGCGATCTGCCCGTTCCGGTGCCACTGCCCGAACTCTCACAAGGGCCCCACCTTGGATACGCGTTGCAGTGGTTCGCGTTTTCGCTCCTCACGATCATCGTCTACCCCCTTCTTTTGCGCCGGTATGCCAAGCGAAAGCAGATGGACGGCGATGATGTCGAGGTGCTGGAAGCCTCCGATGGGACTCACCTCGCCTGAATCGGCAGTGAGACAGATTCTTCGATAATGTCTCACACATGTCAGCGGCGCTCGTGGCCTCTCCGAAGCAGGATCTTCCCGTCGCTGATCGAATCATCGCGGCCGCGGCTCGCTTGATTTCCTCGCAAGGGCTTCGCGCAACAAGTGTCGATGACATTGCATTAGCGGCCGAGTGTGGTCGGGCAACCGTCTATCGCTATTTCCCTGGTGGTCGAGCAGAACTTCTCGACGTCACACTGGGTCAAGGGGTCGATCGCATCTTTGCATCCTGTTCGCAGGCCACCGATCACGCAGCAACGCTTGCGGAAGCAGCGGCAGGCACGATCAACATCGCAGTTCTTGAGCTCACAAACGATGCAGTTGTGCAGCAGTTGTTGGTGGACGAACCCGACACGATCGCAACGCTCATCTCACCCGTTCGGATTGAACCACTTTTCGAGCGCGCCTCTGAATGGGGCACCGCAAACTTCTCGCGTTTCGTCGAACCCGCCGTCGCTGCATATGTGGGCGAATGGTGTGCCCGAGTTGTTACCGACCACCTTCGGTCGCCCGCTCCAGTTATTGACATCACCGACGCAGCGCTCGCCCGAGCCCTCGTCGAAACATTCTTGATTCCCACCCTTACCCCTGCGCTTGCTGCAGGTCTTCCCAATCCCATTCGTAGTTTCTGAGAAGGAGAGCACCATGGCCAGCACCGAAGAAATCATTGGTCGACGCGATGTGAACGATGTTGAGCAGATACTCATGATCTCCAACACCGACGTCGAAGCATCGATCCACGCTGTGAAGGACAACGCCGACGCAATCTTCACCTGGGACTATGAAAAGGGTGCTCGCCCTGCTCTCAACAAGTTGTATGAGAAGGCAAAGAATTCTCAGTGGAACGGTGAGACCGATCTCGACTGGTCAATCGATGTCGACCAAGAGGCCGTTGTGGTGGCCAATCAGGCTGCCAACAACCGTGGTGTGGGTCTCGATGTCACTGGCACCATCTTCGAAAAGTGGGGCGAGAAGGAGTGGACAGAACTTGGCATCCAGTCACAGAACTGGACTCTGAGTCAGTTCATGCACGGTGAACAAGGGGCTCTGCTCTGCACCGCAAAGATCGTCGAAACTGTTCCGTGGATCGACGCCAAGTACTACGCCTCGACGCAGGTAATGGACGAGGCCCGTCACGTCGAGGTCTTTGCCAAGTATCTCAACGAGAAGTTGTCGGGCCACTACCCGGTCAATGCCCATCTCAAGATGTTGCTCGACGACATTGTCATGGACAGCCGCTGGGACATGACCTACCTGGGCATGCAGATCATGGTTGAAGGACTTGCTCTCGCTGCCTTTGGCTTCATGCACCAAATGACAACCGAGCCGCTGCTCAAGCAATTGCTCCGTTATGTCATGAGCGATGAAGCCCGTCACGTTGCGTTCGGTGTTCTCTCGCTCAAGGAGTACTACCAGGAGCTCACGCAGGCAGAAATTCGTGAACGTCAAGAGTTCGCGTTTGAAGCCGCAGTTCGAATGCGTGACCGCTTCCTTCAGCAGGAAGTGTGGGATCGCATGGGAGTTCCGGTCAAGGAAGCTGTCACCGTTGTGATGCAAGATCCGGCCCAGCAACTGTTCCAGCAAATGTTGTTCGCCAAGATCGTCCCGAACTGCAAGAAGCTCGGCCTTCTTGATGCTGGTGATGCATGGCTCCGCACGAAGTTCACCGAACTCGGTGTGATCGACTTCGAACACATGCCCGATACCGAAGAGGAATACGAGACCTTTGCCCTTGCCGAGGGCGAAGTCGCTTCTGCTCGCTGATAGGTCCCACGCGTTTCCCGCCAAATCCGCCAAGGTTTGGCGGGGTGCGCTGGTACGGTGACACCCATGTCACGTTTCGGTTCGGTGATCACCGCAATGGTCACCCCATTTACTGCCGATGGCGAACTCGACCATGAAGGTGCCGCCGAACTGGCGCGTTGGCTTGTCGCTCAAGGTAACGATGCACTCGTTCTCAGCGGCACGACTGGCGAGGCTGCCTGTCTGACCGACGAGGAACAGATCGCGCTGTGGCGCACTGTCCGAGCGGCTGTCGACGTTCCGCTCATCGCTGGTTCGGGAACCAACGACACCCGTCACGCGGCGGAACTCACTTCTGCAGCAGCCGGCGCGGGCATGGATGCCGTCCTGATCGTTACCCCGTATTACAACCGTCCTTCGCAGGCAGGCATTGAGGCGCATTTCCGCCAGGTCTGTGCAGCCACGGAATTGCCGGTGATCGTTTACGACATCCCCGTTCGTACCGGCCGCAAGATCGGCTCCGACCTCATCCTCCGAATGGCTAACGAGATTCCCAACGTCGTTGGGCTCAAAGATGCTGCGGGCGATCCCGGAGCAACCGCCCGCCTTATCGCCGATGCCCCTGATGGGTTCGAAGTCTTTAGCGGCGATGATCCGCTCACACTTTCGCTCCTTGCCGTTGGAGCCGTCGGTGTGATTGGAGTCGCAACCCATTGGGCCGCTCCGGTCATGGCGCAAATGATTCAAGCCTTCCAAGCTGGCGATATCGCTCGTGCGCAGCAACTCAACGCTCGGATGATCGAGAGTTACGAGTTCGAAACTGGCGATCTCAATCCAAATCCTGTGCCGACCAAGGCGATGTTGCGGGCTATTGGTCAGCCAGCTGGTCCATGTCGACCGCCGATGGGATTCGGTCCCGACGATCTCGAAGAGCGCGCCCTTGCGGTGCATCGCCGGTTGTACGCGTGAGTCGCGACGGAGCAAAGCCAAAGTCGAAATCAAAGGCGAAGTCCAAGAAGAGCGACGCGTCAGAGAAAGCCCCGAAGGTTCGCGACTCGCAAGGGACGCCAGTTTCGGTGACGTTCCTCGGCGGTCTGGGTGAAATCGGCCGTAACTGTGCGTGTATCGAGGTGGAAGGCAAGATCCTTCTTCTTGATTGCGGTCTGATGTTTCCGGACCTCGACATGCTCGGAATCGATCTTGTCCTTCCTGATTTCACGTACTTGCGCGAAAACGCAGATCGCATCATTGGATGTATCGCAACACATGGTCACGAAGACCACACTGGCGGCCTGTCGTTCCTTCTACGCGAACTTGAGTTCCCGATCTACGGATCAGCGCTGACTCTTGGTCTTGCTCGTAATCGCATCGAGGAAGCAGGTCTACTCGACCGCACCGAGTTCATTCCTGTTGTTGATGGTGAACGTCGAATGATCGGCCCGTTCGACGTTGAGTTCATTCCGGTTACCCACTCTGTGCCGCACGGCATCGCTACGGCGTTCCATACGCCCCAAGGCGTCATCTTGCACACCGGTGATTTCAAACTCGACCTCACACCGGTCGATGGTCGGCTCACCGATCTCGCTCGTATCGGCGCTATCGCGTCCACTGAGGGCATTCGTTTGTTGTTGTCCGACAGCACCAATGCCGAAGAGCACGGACACGCTGCATCAGAAACCTCAGTAGGCGCGGTGCTGTACGACCTTTTCCATCGTTACGAAGGCCGTCGCATCATCACGACCTGCTTCGCCAGTCACATCCATCGCGTTCAACAAATCGCCGATGCTGCAATTTCTTTCGATCGTGTTATTGCCACGATGGGCATGTCGATGAAGAAGAACGTGCGTATGGCTCGCGAAATGGGTTTGCTGAACATTCCTGAATCGCGCCTTATGGATATCGCCGATGTTGGCGACCTTCCTCCTGAAAAAGTTTGTGTGATTTCGACTGGTTCGCAGGGCGAACCAATGTCAGCGCTTGCCCTTATGGCAGCAAACGAGAATCGTTGGCTCACGCTCAGCGGTACTGATGTTGTCATCATGAGTTCGCATCCGATTCCCGGTAACGAAACAGACGTTTCGAAAGTCATCGATGGTTTGGTGCGCGCTGGCGCTGAAGTTGTGCACTCGGGCATTTCCGATGTTCACGCATCGGGTCACGCCAAAGCCGAAGATCTCAAGATGTTCTTGTCGATTACTCGACCCGAACATTTCATTCCGGTGCACGGCGAGTACCGCCATCTTGTTGCCCACGCAAAGTTGGCTCGCACGATGGGTGTTGCTGCATCGAAGATCATCGTGTGCACCGATGGCGACCAGGTGACGCTCGACGATACGGGTCTTCGTCCCACAGCACAGGTGCCGTCTGGCTATCTCTATGTCGACGGCATCATCGGCGATGTCGGTTCGGGCGTTCTTCGCGACCGCCGAGTACTTGCCGAAGAAGGCGTCGTGGTGGTCATCGTTGGTGTCGACATCGAACACGGCACCACCATGATTGGCCCCGAAATCATCACCCGAGGCTGGGTCCACGCTCCCGAGGCCGAGGAACTCCTCGATCAGTGTGCCGATCAGGTGCGCGAAGCCATCGCCGAGCTCTTCCGGAATGGCCGCAGCGATATCGAGAACGTCCAGCGGGTCGTCCGGCGGGCAGCGGGCCGTTTCGTGAACGAAAAGACCAAGCGGCGGCCGATGATCGTGCCCGTCGTCATGGAAGCCTGAGCCGGCGTTCGCCCCTAGGGTTTCCGCCGCGTACCCTTGCGCCATGCCTGATGTGCCCGTCTCACTCACTCCAAAAGTTCCTGCCGAGATTCGCGACCGGCTTACGCCTGAAGCGGCCCGCTCTGCCATCCGTGCGGCGGGTGTCGCTCTGCTGGACGAACGCCGCCAGCTGAGCCTCGAGGAACTCGCTGCGCTTGCCGATGTTCCTGATTCGGCAGTCCCGGCCCTCGCAGCGCTCGCCCACGAAGTTCGTCTCGAATGGTGCGGAGACACTGTCGAGGTCGAAGGCATCCTTTCCGCCAAGACCGGTGGCTGCCCCGAGGATTGTCACTTCTGCAGCCAGTCGGCGAAGTTTGAATCTCCCGTGCAAGCGATGCCGTTCCTTGACACCGCTGACGTGCTTGCCGCAGCGCGCGAAACCGCTGCACTCGGCGCCACGGAATTCTGCATCGTGCTGGCCATCCGTGGACCAGATGAACGCACGATGGATCGCATCTGCGAACTGGTTCCGCTTGTTCAGGACGAAGTCGGAATCAATGTTGCTGTAAGCGCTGGCATCGTGACCGAGGCACAGGCAAAACGATTCGCCGAGGTTGGCGTTCATCGTTACAACCACAACCTTGAGACCGCAGAATCCTTCTTTGAAAACGTCGTGACTACCCA
>JBIIGP010000299.1:0-2508 GCA_044236415.1 Acidimicrobiales bacterium
TCTCGAAGGGTTCCGAAGCTCTCCCCGAACTCGTCGAGCGCGGACGTACGCAAGCCTCGAATGCTCGAGTTATCGGTCAGTTCGCGTTGGGTGCAACCAATGCAAAGGCGCGCAAATCTCTCTCCGATGCAGAAGCGCACTTCCAAGAGTTCCTCAGGATCGTGGGGGAGTCCGCTCGCCCTTCTTCAAAAGCTTCCGAATCATCGTCTTCCAGCTCGTCAGCCAAGAAGGCAACCGCGGAAGCCTCCGTCAATCACGGCGTCGACGATCTCGTGGAAAATTACGACAATCTCACCGCTGCTCAGATCCTTCCGTTCCTTGCGCCTTTAGGCGCTGAACAGTTGGAGCGCATAGAGACCTACGAACAATCTCAGCGTGCACGTAAGACCGTTCTGAATCGTCTTCGTCAGTTGCGGAGCTAGCAGTGTTGGCGATCGCTCGCCCTGCAGACGAAGGCGACGTTCAAGATCTCGCTCAGCTGCTGGTCGAAGCTGAAGCAGAGATGTCTCCACAACGCGGGGGAGCAGCCCTCTTAGCTTCACACGAGCGTGCAACCTCGGCGACCGACACAGTTCTCGCTGCCGTCAACGATGACAACACCATGGTCTGGTGTGGCGTTTGGGAAGGTGTCGTCGTCGGATATTCGATCGCTCGCTCTTCACACGAAGGCGATTCGGTGATCGTCACAATTACCGATCTCTACACAACACCCCAAGCTCGCGATGTCGGCATTGGCGAAGTACTGCTTGAGACTGCGATCGCCTGGGCAATCGGAATCGATGCTGTCGCCATCGACGCACACGCGCTTCCTGGAGCACGTGAGTCGAAGAACCTTTATGAGCGTCTTGGACTCACTGCTCGGCTGATCACCGTGCGACGAGACCTGCGATAACGCTGCGCTGACGAATCAGCGGCCTTTCCACTGCGGTGCACGCTTTTCAATGAACGCAGTGAGGCCCTCAGTCGTGTCTTCTGAAGAAAGCACCCGGCCAAATGCTGCAGCGGTGTTCTTGTTGATGGTGGCTTCGTCGTCCCAATCAGCGGCGATGACCAATGCACGACTTTCCCAAACGGCCAGGGGAGCGTTCGCAGCTATTGCGTTCGCGAGGTCCATAGCTCCATCGAAGGCCGCGCCGTTTTCTGTCAGGCGATTGACAAGACCAAGTTCATAGGCCCGTTGCGCCGTGAGTGGCTCGCCTGTGAGAGCAACTTCAAGCGCAACGTTCTTACCAATGAGTTTTGGAAGCCGGTAGAGCCCACCAGCAGCAGCAACAAGATTGCGCTTTACTTCGGCCAAGCCGAATTGCGAGTGCTTCGACGCGACGATCATGTCGGCTGCGAGTGCAATCTCGCAGCCCCCAGCCGTGGCGAGCCCATCAACCGCGGCGATGATGGGCTTCGTGCGGGGGAACGTGGTGAATCCACCAAAGCCACCCTTTGCGGTGGCGAGTTCGCCAGCCCGGCCTGAGTTGATCATTTTGAGATCGGCGCCTGCACAAAAAACTGGTGACTTGTGTCCTGTTGTGTTTGCAGTGAGGACGCCGACCCAAACATCGGGATCGGCTTCCATCTGCTCAAGTGCCGAGGTCATCGACTGAGCGACGACATCGTTCACCGCATTGCGAGCCTCAGGGCGGTTGAGGGTAAGCACTCCGACATGTCCATGAACTTCGTAATCGACCATTCCTGAACACTAGCGAATCGCTCGGTTACGAACAGTTTCGTCACGTGACGAAACTACGCTGATCGTATGACTAACAAGCGGGGGAGCGCTCGGGCTTCGTCGACCACGAACAACGTTGCCGTTTGTGACCTCGACGGCACGCTTATTGATTCCGACCGGGCGTTAGTCGATGCGTTCATTGCGCTCGGCATCGATGAAGACGAGATCACCTTTGGCCATGTGCTCGCCGAGGAATGCGATCGACTCGGGATCTCGGTCGAGGACTACGTCGCGGCCTACGACCCGACGCAGGCTCTGCCATTCAACGGAGTTGCTGAGTTGATCACGTCACTTGATCGATGGGCCGTTTGTTCAAACAAGCACCCGCTCTCGGGGCGATCCGAACTCAATCGACTTCAGTGGTTTCCAGAGGCCGCGCTCTTCGCAAACGCATTTCAAGGTCCGAAACAACTCGCTCCGCTCCTTCAGATGCTTGAGCTCAATCCCGATCAGGTGATCTTCCTTGGCGACACCGCCCATGATCGACACTGCGCGATGAGCGCGGGAGTCAGGTTTGCCCTGGCAGGGTGGAACCCCCGGGCAGAGGCTCAGCCCGGTGACTTCGTTTTGTCCCATCCACTCGAACTGCTCGAGTTGTTGCGGGAGTAGATCAGGCCTCGTCGCCCGCTGCATTCTCGGGGGTTGCTTCGGTCGACTCTTCCGCCGCCGCAGTTTCCTCTGCTGCCGCAGGTGCTTCCGCTGCCGGCTCCGCGATGGGAGCCGCTTCGTCGGCAGCCGTTGCGGGCGCAGGTGCAGTATCTGATGCGTCGGCGCTCGGAGGCGTC